>JAGOCE010000059.1 GCA_017998915.1 Candidatus Ozemibacteraceae bacterium | reverse complement strand
CAATCGCGCCAGCGATCAGCAGCTCGCCTCTCTCGGCATGGCCCAGACCCCTTGCCGCACGGTTTATACGGAAGGCACCTGCCGGCTGTTCGAATACGAGGTTCTCGGAAAACCGCTCGATGCCCCGCCGATTTTCATGGTGTATTCCTTCATCAACCGCTGGTATATCCTCGACCTCCAGCCCGGCCACAGCTTCATCGAGACCCTGTCGAAAGCGGGATACAAGGTCTACCTGCTTGACTGGGGCATCCCCGGCCCGGAAAACGCCCAGCACGGCCTCGCCTACTATCTCGAAAAGGTCGCCCTGCGCGCCGTTCGCCGCGTCCGCCGCGCCGAAGGCGGGAAGAAACTCACCCTGTTCGGCTACTGTCTCGGCGGCACCTGTGCCGCAATGATGGCAGCCCTGCATCCCGAGGAATACGCCAACCTGGTTCTTCTCGCCACACCTCTCGAATTCACCGAGGGCGGCCTCCTCACGCTCTGGACCAACAAGGATTCGTTCGATCCGAAGAAACTCGCCGATGCGTTCGGCTGCGTGCCGGAAAAGATCCTGCACGCCCCGTTCCCGTACCTGCAGGCAAGGTCGACCTTCGCGAAGCCGCGCATCCTGTTCGAAAATATTCTTGATGATACATATCTGAAGAATTTCAAGATCCTCGACCGATGGGCGACCGACAACGTCCCCTTCCCGGGCCAGACGTTCGTCGAGATCATCCACGACTGTTACCAGGAAAACCTGCTCTCGCAGAACGTCATGCGCATCGACGGGAAGCCCGTCGATCTTCGAAACATCACCTTCCCGACCCTGAACTTGTATGCGACGAACGATCATGTCGTGTCCGTCGCCTGCGCAGAGCGGAACCCCGAGATCCTTTCAAACTCGAAGGTGACGAACAAAAAATACGAAGCCACCCATTTCACCCTGACCGTCGCCCACCCCATCCGCGAAACCGTCTGGAAAGACACGATCGAGTGGCTGTCCCGCAACAAGCCTTCCAATTCGTGAAGAGGAGACGAACCCCGTGACAAACCCCTTTGATTTCGGCCGCAACATGATGGAACTCTGGGAAAAATCCATGACCGAAACCTTCGAGCGCCTGACGAAGGACGAACAGTTTCTCAAATCCATGAGCCAGGTCATGTCCCAGTCCCTCGATGTGCGCAAGCATCTCGGCAGCCAGATCGAGTCGTATCTGACCTCGATCAACATGCCTTCCAAGTCCGAACTCGACCGTATGCTGGGCTATCTTCAACGGATCGAAGCCAAACTCCTCGACCTCGAGGACCAGTTCGCCGAGATCCGCGACGAGATCTCCGCGCTCCGCTCGATGCCTGCGGTGAAGCCGAAGCCGACGAAACGGTCTCCCTCCGCGAAAAAAGCCTGATCATCATCCGTCCGAGCCGCCCGGGCAAATTTTCGGGCGGCTTTTTTTGCGCCATATTTCGCCATTTCGCCTCAAGTTCCAGGACAATTTCTCCGATCATATTGTGCATTGCAAAATTCTTTCTTGACATTTTATCGCAACGCAGGTATCCTCTTTTCATACGCCACACGAAATTCGACAAAGGAGCTATGACGATGGAAGCACTGTTTCAGGAGTATCTCAAGGCCGGCCGCGACGTTCAGGCGTTCTGGGAGAACCGCATCGCCCAGGCGATGGACGAGTTCGCGAAGTCGCAGACCTTCGTCAATACCATGACCCGCTCGCTCGAACAGGGTCTCGACATGCGCAAGATGTGGGAAACGAACCTCAACCGGTGGGCCGAGACCTGCCAGTTCGTCACCAAGCGCGAACTCGACGAGATCAACCGCCGCCTCTACGACCAGAACGTCTATCTCGACAAGATCACGACCCAGCTCGCCGACATCGCAGGGCAGGTCCGCACCCAGACAGAAGCCGCCACCGGCCGCACGTCCAACTGAAGCTGAATTTTCTATCGCCAACAGGAGGCGACGATGAACGATACCATCACAAAAAGCGCAGCCAGGCTTCTCGATGCGACGGCCGCCAACATCGACCTCGCCAGCCGCATCGTCGAGAAAAACCTCGACTCGCTCCTCTCCGGCTCTTCCGCAACGCATGATGAGCCTTATCGCGGCGCAACAAAGGTCGAGGAGGTTTTCCGGTTCGACTCGATGAAGCTCCTGCGTTACCACGGCACTGCCCCCGTCACCTGCAAGACGCCGCTGGTGCTCGTTCCCTCTCTCATCAACCGCGCCTACATCATGGATCTGATGCCCTCAGCGACCCTGGCCGGGCATCTCCGCGAAGCGGGAATCCAGGTCTATTTGCTCGACTGGGGCACCCCGGGCCCGCAGCACGACCATTTGTCGTTCAGATTCTTCATCGACGATCTCATCGCCATGGCTGTCCGAGAGGCCTGCCGCGATACGGGCGCCCGGAAAGCCTCCCTGCTCGGCTACTGCATGGGCGGCACCATGTCGCTCCTCCACGCCGCGCTCCACCCGGATCGCATCGAACGGCTCATCATGCTCGCCGCCCCCGTCAACTTTCACGACGACGGCCCTCTCTCGGCCTGGGCACGGAAGGAAGCATTCGACGTCGACACGCTCGTCGATGTCCTCGGGCACGCCGATTGCGCGATGCTCCAGTCGTCTTTCCAGCTGATCAAGCCCTTCTCGGGATATCAGAAATGGAAGAACGTGTTCGAAAGCAGCCTCGACGCAAAAGCCGCCGAAAGCATCGTGGCTCTCGAGTCATGGCTGAACGACAACGTCAACGTTCCCGGCGAAGCGTATCGCGGGTACGTGAAGCTCTGCTACCACGACAACGCCATCAGGAACCGGCGCTTCGATTTCGACGGCATCGCGATCGACCTCGAAACGATTTCCATCCCGGTCATGAACGTCATGGCCTCGAAGGATCACATCGTCCCGATCGAATCCTCCCGATGCTTGTCGCAGCTCGTATCCGGCCCCGTCACCGACCTCGTGATCGACGCAGGCCACATCGGCGTCGTCATGGGCCGCAAGGCCCGCGGCATGTTCGAATCCGTCGCGAAGTTCCACACCAACGCCTGATTACACCATTTCATCCCACGTTCCTATGTTCTTGGGACCGGCTCGCAGGAGCCGGTCCATTTTGTATTTGAAACACTCTTGTTCTCGGCATATCCGAAGCTGCTTCTCGACCGCGGATCCCGCAAAACGGAACTCACGATACTCGCCGTGGATTTCCATTTGCCAAATGTTCTGTGGATCGAATATGATCCCTGTCGAAAAATGAAACTCCCTTTTTCCATCACCGTCTGGAGAAACGCATGCGTCAGGATCTGAAGAGGTGGCCTGTTTTCCTTCTCGTTCTCGTCATCACGTCCCTGCCCATCCAAGCCAACGGCGCAGGATACATGGTTCGCGAACACAGCACGACCGGCCTTTCGAGCGCGTTTGCCGGAGCACATACCGGCTCGCACGATCTCGGAGACACGTATTTCAATCCGGCGGCCCTGATGCTCCATGCGCCGGGCGAAGCGATCGTCTCGGTGCTGCAGCTCGATCCGGAAGTGCGCTTTTCCTCCAGAGGCACCACGACGGCTGGCGGCACGGCGGTCGGCGGGTATCCCGGTGGAGAGGACGGGGCGCCCACGGCGACGATACCGGCCATCTACGCCTCTCTCGCCGATTCAAAGGGCTGGCGGTTCGGCCTCGCCATGAACGCCCCGTGGGGCCTCAGCACGAAATATACGCCGACCTGGGTCGGCCGCTACTACGCGATCGATTCTGAAATGACCTCCCTGGCCGTCATGCCGGTTGCCGGAAGGAAGCTCGACGCGAAGTGGATGTTCGCCGCCGGACTGAACATCCAGTCCGTCGATGCAAAGCTCACCAACGCCGTCGATTACGGAACGATCGCCGCGGGCAGCGGCATCCCCGGCGCCGCGCCGACCACGCAGGACGGCATTGCCAAAATGACCGGCGATTCCCGCGACCTCGGCTTCGTCCTCGGTCTCATCTGCGACATTTCTCCCCGTGAGCGGGCCGGCCTCTCGTATCGATCGGCCGTCAGGCATACTCTGAAGGGCGACTGCAGCTTCGGATTCGACGCCGCCGGCATGGCGGGCGCAATGAACGCGGCAACCGGGATCTTCTCACAGACCGGCGCGCGCTCCGACCTCACGACGCCCGAGATTCTCGGCATCGGGTACAGCCGCACCTGCGGCGCCTCCTGGACCCTGATGCTCGACGCGGCGAAGACGTTCTGGCACCGCTACGGTGGACTGCGCGTCACCTTTGACAATCCCGCGCAACCCGATTCATTTACCGCAGAAGACTGGAAGGACGTCTGGTATACCTCGCTCGGCGCGATCTACCGGCCAAATTCTCGTTTCGCCTGGCGCGCCGGCGTGGCTCGCGACCGCTCCCCCATCCCCGATTCGCGCCGCACGCCGCGTATTCCCGGCTCAGACAGCCTTCAGGTTGCGCTCGGCGCCGAGTATCGCATCTCCAACCGCATGGTGATCTCCGCCGGCTTCATGCGCATCTGGTATGACGACGCCCCGATCGATCTCCGAGCGACTGATCCCGGCAACCTCCTGCGAGGCAACCTTGCCGGAGACGTCACGACCGGCCTCGACATCTACGGCATCCAGGCATCATATATCTGGTAATATATTTAGCTACGGAAGACGCCCCGCCGGCATCGAGCCAGCGGGGCGTCTTTCTTCTCGCCCTTCGACAAACCCAGGGCGATCGGGTGGCATTCACTCTGCCGGACAGCAGCTCAGGATGTCACGGACGGACGGTTTTTTCGGGCATTCCGGTTTCGACGCGGGCCAGCCGACAGGAATGACGGCACCCAGCCGCCAGGGCTTTTCGATGCGTAGGAGTCTCTCGAGCGGGTTCTCCGCCACCAACGGTCCGCTCATCCAGCAGCTTCCGAGGCCGACGGCATGCAGGCCGAGGAGCAGGGCATGTACCGCTCCGCCGAACGCCTGGATCTCGGCGAGCCCCTCGAGCGTCCGATCGTTCTCGCCGCTCGGCAGGCGGGATGCGAAGCTCCGATACGCCCCGAACAGGACGACGGGAGCCCGGTCGAAAAAGGTAAACCATTTCGAGTAGTCGCGAAACGCCGCGGCCGATGTCTCATCGAGCCTGCCGGCAATCTCGTCGATCCGGCGCGAGACGTCCTGGCTCATGGACTGGAGGAGAAGCCGGTCGGAAACGGCAATGAACCGGAAACACTGCCGGTTCGTCGGGGCCGGCGAATACCGGACGGCTTCGATGACGCGCTCGATGATCGCCGGGTCGATGGGATCCGGGCGGAACTGGCGCACGCTCCGCCGTTCAGACATCAGCCCTGCGAAGGTCTCGAATGTCGCGGAAACGTCACTCACCTGTATGACTCCTGGACGGCCCGCTTCTTTTCGAGCTTACGAATCTCCTCGTCGCGCTTGTTCAGGTACGTACGCAGGTCCCCGTTCCGTTTCACGAGGATCTCCATCATCTTGTAGGCCTCCTGCCTGTGTTTGCTGTTCGGATAATACCGGACAATCCGCTCGAACGCTTCATAGGCGGGGAAGTCATACTGCCAGCCGATCATCAGATTCGCCTGGAAATAGAACACCCTGTCGCCATAGATATAGCCCAGGATTCCCAGGATGACGAGAAAGACGAAAATATGCCTGAAAAACATCGTTCAACCTCCGTGCCGATCTGCTTCCTCTTCCGTGGCTCAGACTGCCGGTCGCACCTCGCAGCGGTCTCCCGTCGGAATGGGCATTGGAATTATTTTCGCGTCCCGCGTCCGCCGGGCCGTCTGCCCGGTGGGCATTCCCAGGGTCGGAATGCACAGGACGACGGCATTGATGAGGCTCACCTGAATCTTCAACGCATGCTTTTCCTTCAGTTCCTCGATTTTCCGCGTCTGCTCCGACTCGAGTTCGCGCATCATCCGGTCGATTTCCTCCTCCTTCTGGAAGAAATACAGATGGAAGCAGACATTTTCACGTTTTTTCAGGAGTTCACGCTTCTGATCTTCGAGATACTCCTGGACCTTTGCGAGTTCCTGCTGGTAGGACTCTTCGGATTCGGCCTGCAGTTCGCGGATATGCTCCTCGAGCGTGGCTTCGAGCGTCTTGCACGCCTGGAGATACAAACGGACAAGATCTTCACCGGATTCCTGGATCGGGAGAGCCGGGTCGGGCTTTTCACTGAACTCGTTCAGGTCGATTCCGCGCAGCCCCTCTTTCAATGATATTTCTCGTTTCGCCGGGTCCGCAAGTGCCGAGAAGAGGAGTTCGCGACGCTGCTCCGCCGAGACGCTGACGCGGAAATGGAACAGCACCTGCTGCCGGTAATGCGCCTTGCAGCCGCTGATCACCCGCAACTCGCCGGGCTGGCCGGACGATGAGGGAAGCTCCGGCGCCGCGGCGCTGAACAGCCGGCTGACTTTGGGAATCTCCACGAGCCTGTCGACGATCTTGCGGAGCATGAACGAGCCCGAGCAGATCAGCTCCAGCTCGCGGCGCCGTTCCGCGATTTCGCGCTCGAACGTGAAGTGCAGATGCTCGTAGCCGTTGAAGAACGCCCGTTCCGACTCGGGAATCTCGGCGCACCAGACGCCTTCCGAGGTTTCCCACTTGGAAATGCCGACCTTGTCCATGAATGAGAAGACGAGGGTCTGGATTTTACTCGTTTCCATTGAAGATGTCCTCCTGGGCGCGGGTTATGTCCTGATGGACCTTGAGAGCCTTTTCGAGTTTGTTGCCAAGCGTCTGGAACTTGCGCTTCATCGCTTCCTGGTTGGGCGACATCGTCACGATATCGATGATGATCTGTTCGAGCGTCTTCTTCGAATGCATATTGCCCAGAATCATTTCGAGCTCGCCGATAATGAGGCGGAACATGTTGATCTTCTTGTCGAGCAGCTCGAGCACGTAGGACTCGATCGTGTCGCTCGCGCTGAGATTGATGATATGGACGTCATCGGTCTGGCCGAGGCGGTGGATACGACCGATTCGCTGTTCGATACGCATCGGGTTCCAAGGCAGATCGTAGTTGACGAGCACCTTGCAGAACTGCAGGTTGCGGCCTTCGCCGCCGGACTCGGTCGAGATCAGGATCTGGTTCTTGTTCCGGAACGACTCGATGCACGCATCCTTCTCGACCTGCGACAGTTGGCCGTTGAAGATCGAGACCGAATACCCTCTCTCGCGAAGCAGGTCGGAGAGATAATCCTGGGTGCCGCGGAACTGGGTGAAAATGATCAGCTTCTCGTTGAGGTTGCCGAGCAGTTCCAGCAGGACCTCGGTTTTCCTCGACATGCCGACGTTGTTGGCGAGATCGAGAAGCCGCTTGAGCGAGTCATCGAAATCATCCTTGTAGAAGTTGCTCGAAATCATCTTCGTGAGCGCCCGTTTGAGCGCCTGCGTCGAGCTTCCCATCAGCTTTTGGAGGAGAATGAGCGTGAGGCGGTTGATGCCGCGGGGATTGTTGTGGGTCGGCAGGGTGAAGTAGCGGCGGCGGATGAAGTCGGTCAGTTCGCTGTACAGGCGCGCCTCGTCGGGCTTGAGGTTGATCGCCTGGGTGTGGACGAACCGCTGGGGGAACTTGATCATCGTGTCGCTGCGGCGGTGCCGGATCATGATCTCCGACAGCATGGCCCGCAGTTTCAGCGAGTTTTTCGGAATGCGCTTGTCGCGCTCGGCCAGAAAGTCGCTCTTGAACTTCTGCAGGGTCGACAGGTGGCCCGGCTTGAGGATCGTGATCAGGTTGAACAGTTCGATCAGGTCGTTCTGGATCGGCGTCGCGGTGAGCATCAGCAGATACTTCGTCTTGATCGAGTTCACGAACTTCCAGTTCTGGGTTTTCTTGTTCTTCAGCTTGTGCGCTTCGTCGATGATCAGCAGGTCGTAGTTGACCTTCTGGACCGACTTCTGATTTTTCTGGCTTTTCGCGGTGTCGAGCGAGGCAATGACCAGGTCGGACTGCTCCCAGTCGGAAATCTCGTTGTGGTTCTTGAAGCTGAGGTCGAACTTGGTCTTGAGTTCCTGCTGCCACTGCGTGATCAGCGAGGCCGGTGTGAGGATCAGGACTTTGCGAACCATGCCGCGAAGGAGGTATTCCTTGAGAATCAGGCCGGCTTCGATCGTTTTGCCCAGACCGACCTCGTCCGCGAGCAGGGCGCGGCCGTTGTATCGCCCGATGACGCTGTGGACCGTGTTCAACTGGTGCTGATACGCCGAGACGCCGAAGCACGTGGTGAGCGACATCAGCTCCTGGTCGTCGCCGCGAGCGTTCATTTCCTCGCCCTGGAGGATCAGCCCGGTTTCGGCGTAGGGGGAGAAATCGCCTGCGATCAGCTTGCGAAGGACTTCGAGGTTCCCTGACGTGTATTGGATCGGCAGGTCCCCGCCGGAGCGCATCGTCATTTTGACCTCGTCAGATTTCGCGGCCAGTTTTTCCGCATCAGGAACGACGCGGAACAGCCGGTACCGGCGCTCTGCCAGGCTGATCAGCTCGATGCCGATCTGGTCTCCCTCGCGCATCTGGTTTTTTTCCCACCATTCGCCGAACGTCAGGCAGACCATGTAGCCCCGGGCCTTGTGATATATTGCAGAGTATACAACATCGGCATCATCGACGAACAGAATCGAACTGAGGTCTTCCTTGAAGGGAAACAGGCGGAGCATCTCGGGCGTGAGGAACAGGTATCCTTCCTGGAACGCCTTTCCCTTGACCTGGAACGCGACGCCGGCGTGGCCGACACTGTTGATCTGGACGAGCGGGGACTTGACACCGCCCCCCCGTTTCACGGTCATCGAGTTCGTCATCATGCCTTGTCTCCCTTCTCAGCGGGAATCATCACTTCGGTTCCGATCTTGAGATTTTTCGGATTCAGTCCGGGGTTGGCCTTGATGATGAGGCCGGCTTTCGACGCCTTGCCGTAGAACCGCTTCGCGATGATCGCAAGGGTGTCTCCGTCCTGGATGGTATATCGCTGGAGGCACGCGGAAGCATCGCCGGCGGCACTCCCCTCTGACGCTTTCTCGGAAGGACGAACGGCGGTTTCCTTCTTTGTTTCCTTCTTCGATTCCTTCTGGGCGGTGTTCTGCTTCAGCCCCGAAAGCGGCTTCACGTCGACGATGATCTCCTCGCCGGGTTTGACCTGAGCACGAGCTTCGATGAAGTTGAGGTCGGCGATGGTCCTGTCATGACCGGCATTGCCGTAATACCGTTCGGCAACGCTCTGGAGGGTGTCTCCCGCCTTCACGACGTAGATCACCAGTTCTTCGTCGATGGTGTGGAGCGTCTTGAACTCGCTCGGATTGATCACGCGGGGTTTCGCCGCGGCCGCCGGAGCGGCTGTCGGTGCAGGTTTTTTTGCGATAGCGTCCGTGGAAGGCTTCGCGGAAACCGGCGCCGGAGCGGCCGGAGCCACGGGAGCGACTCCGCTCTTCGCCGGCACGGGGGCCACGCCGGACGTTTTTCCGGACTTTCCCGCGGGAACGCCGGCAACGGCAGCGGTTGCGGGCTTCTTCTGCGGCGCGGCGGCGGTCTTCGGGGCAGCCGGGCGGACAACCTCGTTCTCGAAGGGAATTTCCCGAGGCGGCGCATCGGAACCTGGTTCTGGAGCAACTTCGGTATACAAGGTCGTGACGACGCCATCGGGGCTCTTCACCGCGGCCTGGCGGCTGCCGGCAAACGGTTCGGACCAGATTTTCCGGCCATCGATACGGGCGAACGCCCGGACGAGTTCGGGTTTTCCGCCTGCATTCATCGGAACTTTCAGACGGAACGTCCGTAAGGCCCCGCCCGCGATATCGCCGGACGGTTTCAGCACATACGTCTTGACGCCCTTGGCGCCCTGGATTTCGACCCCGACGTCATACCGGCCGGCCTTGAGGGCGCCGGGATCCTGGTTGAAGACGTGTGCAAGGACGATGTTCCTGCCGTCGACGACAGCCTTTTTGCCGCCGGGAAGGCGTTCGAGAACGTATCCGCCGACAACCGGTTCCGCCGCGAGAGGGGCGCAGAGCGAGAGCATTCCGGCCAGCAGGCCGAGATTCCGAATGGTTTGCCTCATGTTCGTTCGTCTCCTGAAAGCGAGGTCGCGTATTCTCTGAGAAGCTTATCGGCATGAGGCGGCTCATGCTTTAGGAGTTCGGCGCGAAGATGGGCGAAAAAACAACGAGCCCCCGAGGGGGCTCTTGTTGTGGTCTGGTTTCAGTTTTCGTCGTAGACGTTCACGGGGAACCATGCGCCCTGCATCAGGACCGGCAGGAGGGGATCGGCACGCAGGGAGATCGTAACCTTCGACGTTTCGGCCGTGACGGCTTTGGAGGTTTTCCCCATGCCATAGAACGGGACGAACGGATTTCGCCCGACACGGAACGGACTGGATTTGGCGGTGACGATTCTCAGTTTGTCGACAACGAGGGGAAATCCCTCCCGGGCCAGTTTTTCGATATCGGCCGAGGTAAGGCGGATCGACACTTTTTCGGAGCCCGCTTTTTCGGAAGCATTCCCGCTGCCGGCATAGGTCTGCATCTCGGTGACCATCTTGCGCATCTCGGTGTTGAGACGGCGTTCTTCCTCGAGTCTCTTTCTCAGGACCTCGGCCTCACCGAAGTAGTTGCTCATCGCCATATCGCTTGTAACGGCAACAATACCGCGTGAGTCGCTCCGCTGACCGATATAGTTGATAAGGATGATCCCCGCCACGAACAGATACCCGATGCCGAGGAACAACTGGGATCTCTGCTTTTCACCTGCCACAGCCGACATTCCTCCGGGATTCAAGTAACACCACGGCGTTGCACACCATGGCGCGCCGCTCCCCCACCGCATCGAAACCCTCGTTCGTACCGGCTTTCACCGAGACCCTGCTCGTGTCTATGCGCAGGCCCCGTGCGAGCGACTCGCGAATGGCTTCACGGTGAGGAGAAATTTTCGGACTCTCACAATGTATCATAGTATCGATATTTACAACACAAAAACCGGCTTCATCGATGAGATTCATGACTCGTTCGAGCAGCAGCATCGACGAGATGCCCCTGTAGGCGGGATCGGTATCGGGAAACAGCATCCCGATGTCTCCGAGCGCCGCGGCCCCGAGCAGGGCGTCCATGACGGCATGCAACAGGGCATCGGCATCGGAATGCCCCTTGAGACCGTTTGTGTGGGGAATGCGGACACCTCCAAGCCACAGTTCACGGTCGGGAACCAAGGCATGAATATCGTTGCCGAAGCCGATTCTGAGCCCACTCATGCTGCCGTTTCCCTACCCTGACGAACGTCAGCCCGCGCAGCGACGCGAACGGCGGCAGCCCCGCGCGCGAGTTCGTCGTATCGAAGCAAGGCGTCGAGATCCGGTGAGGCTTCGAACGGCAGTTCATCCATCACGGAGCGGATCACCGCCGGAATATCGGTGAACCCGATGTCTCCCCGCAGGAATGCCGCGACGGCGACCTCGTTCGCCGCGTTCATCGCGCAGGGAAGGCTGCCGCCGCGCCGGCCCGCCTCGTAGGCGTAGGAAAGGCAAGGAAAATCCGTCATCCGAGGCGGTTCGAACGAGAGCGTGCCAAGCTTGAGCAGATCGAGCCGCTCGCCGCTCGCTTCCCAGCGCTCGGGATAACTGAGCGCATACTGGATCGGGAGGCGCATGTCGGGCGCGCCGAGCTGGCCGAGAAACGAGCCGTCGATGAACTCGACCAGCGAATGGATGATAGACTGGGGGTGCACGACCACGTCGATACGGTCGAAATCGACGCCGAACAACCAGTGGGCCTCGATGACTTCCAGGCCTTTGTTCATCAGCGTCGCCGAGTCGATCGTGATCTTGCCGCCCATGTCCCAGTTCGGGTGTTTCAAGGCCTCGCCGGGTGTCACCCGTGCAAGGCGACTGGCGTCGGTTCCGCGGAACGGGCCGCCAGATGCCGTCAGGACCAAGCGTTTGATCTGACTTCCGTTTTTGTGCCCGTCAGCAAGACACTGGAAAATTGCGGAGTGCTCGGAATCGATCGGGATCAACGACACGCCCTTCCTGCGCGCGGCGGCCGTCACGAGGGCACCGGCGACGACAAGCGTCTCCTTGTTCGCAAGACAGATGGTCTTTCCCGCGTCGATGGCTGCCATCACCGGCCGCAGGCCGATCGAGCCGACGAGCGCAGAAACGAGAGTGTCGGCGTCCCCGAGGGCGGCGGCCTCGAGAAGGCCCGGCATCCCTTCCCTGACAGCCACGTCTGAACCGCGCATGGCATCCCTGAACCGGGCAGCAGCTTCCGGCTCGTAGATCGCGACCAGCCTGGGCCGGAATTCGCGAGCCTGTTCGACAAGGCGTTCCCATTGGCGGCCGGCGGTCAGGGCAACAACGGAAAGGCGGTCCGGGTGGGTCCTGATCACGTCGAGCGTATTCTGGCCGATGGAACCGGTCGAGCCAAGCAGCGAGATACGGCGTTTCATTCCGGGATTATCCTCTCAGCGCGGCTGCGAGCGCAGCGTATGTTCGATGAACACGTCAACCGTAGCCGGATCGAGGGAGCTCGCGGCCTTCACGGCATCGCGCCGCTCCTCGAAAAGGCCGAACACGGACGGCCCGCTGCCGGACATGAGAACGACACCGTCACCGCTTGCGGCAAGACGTTCCTTGATGGCGGCGACTTCGGGATGCCGATGCAGCGTGACGGATTCGAGATCATTGAACACGTTCTTCCTCAGCAGGGCGAGGTTGCGCTCCCGGCAGGCGGGAAGGAGCGTGGCGAACAGCTCTTCCTTGCGGGTATTGTCGCCGGGCTGATAGTTGTCGTATGCCCATTTCGTCGAGACGCTGACGTTTTTCGGAACGGCGATGACGACGACGTAGGGGGGCTTCGGCGATTCGTAAAACGTCAGATTCTCGCCCCGGCCCGTTGCGAGGGCGAGGCCGCCATGCATGACGAACGGCACGTCTGAACCGATCGACTGGCTCATCGTCATGAGATCGACCATCGGCAAGGACGCGTCATAAAAGCGTGCAAGAGCCATCAGCACGGCCGCGGCGTCGGTGCTTCCGCCGGCAAGGCCTGCTGCGACCGGAATCCGTTTCTCGATCTGGATCAGGAGACGCGGTGAAATATCGAGCTTTTTCAGAAGCAGCATCGCCGACTTGTAGGCGAGGTTCTCGGGGCCGGTCGGGACACCCGGGTGATCGCACTCGATCCGAAGGCCGTCTTCGCGGGTCTCCTTGATCGCAATCGTGTCGGCGAGGGAAATCGTCTGCATCAGGCTCGCGATCTCGTGATACCCGTCCGCCCGCTTTCCCTTGACCCACAGCCCGATATTGATCTTCGCCGGTGCCTGAACGATCAGTGTTCGTTTCATTCGTTTCGCGTTCCTCTTCTTCGGGGGAAGTCTAGCAATCGCATCCCCTCTTCGTCAATGCCACATGCGGTGCGACGAAACATGGCGTCACAGGATCGAAGCGAGCAGGCGGAGGTCTTCGGGGCGGGTGACCTTGATGTTCAGCGGGGAGCCCGGGGCCAGGAAGACGGGGAGGCCGAGGCGCCTGACGAGGCTGGCGTCATCGGTGACATCGACGCCGTCGGCACGCGCACGGGCAAGAGCCTCTCGAAGGAGGTTCACGGGGAAAATCTGCGGCGTTTGCATGGCGTACATTTTCGACCGGTCGACGGCACCGGTCACGAGACCGTCGGAGCTCTCAACGAGCGTGTCCGAGACCGGCACCGCGCACGAGGCGTTTCCCTTCCCGACCGCCATCTCCAGGCAGGTCCGAACGATGTCGGGCGTGATCGCCGGGCGCGCGCCGTCATGCACCGCCACCCACCCGCCTTCGTCGGGAATGGATGTCACGCCGGCCTCGACGGAGTCCTGGCGCCTCATTCCGCCACATATATATCGCACTTGATGTTTCGGCCGCCAGCCGGACAGGCGGCGTTTGCCTTCCTCGATCCAGGCCATCGGAAGAACGACCGTGATGTCGACGGTCTCGGGAACCGCGTCGAAGCACTCGAGCGACCATTGCAGGACGGGCTTTCCCCCGAGCTCGAGAAACTGCTTCGGAAGGTCGCTTTTCATGCGCGTTCCCGACCCGCCGGCGACCACGACGGGATACAGTCTGACGCTCACCGATTTCTCCCGTGCAACCATTCGGCAAGTTCCGACATGCGGGAAATCGGCCGCGGGAGCGATCCGGCCGCGGTCAAGGCCTCGTCGCGCACGCGCGTGGCTTCCCGCTTCGCGCCATCCATCCCAAGAAGCGCCGGATACGTGGCCTTTCCGAGCCGCATATCACTCCCCGGGGTTTTCCCAAGGGCGGCGGCATCGCCCTCGACATCGAGGATATCATCCACTATTTGAAACAGAAGGCCGATGTGGCGGCCGTATTCGGTGAGTTTTCGCATTTCGTCTGGATCCGCGCCCCCAAGGATGCCGCCGATCCTGACCGAGGCCGTGAGAAGGGCACCGGTTTTGAGCCGATGGATACGGCGAAGGTCGTCGATCGTCACCTCTCTGTTTTCGGCGTCGATATCGAGCATCTGGCCGCCCACCATGCCCGCATGGCCGGCAGCCTCGGCGAATGCCTTCACCGCGGAGACCGCCCGGCCCGCAGGAACGTCGTAATCCGCGACACGTGCCATCCACTCGAACGCCAGCGTCAGCAGCGCGTCTCCGGCGAGGATCGCCGTCGCCTCGCCGAACACCTTGTGGTTCGTCGGACGGCCGCGGCGCATATCATCGTCATCCATCGCCGGAAGATCGTCATGTATCAATGAATATGTATGAAGCAGTTCGAGAGCGCACGCCGCCCGCATCGGGCCGTTTCCCGCAACGCCGAAACCCTCCGCGATCATCAGGCACAGCGCAGGTCTGATCCGCTTTCCACCCGCGCAGACGCTGTATCGCATCGACTCATGAAGGCGCGCGGGCACGGCATCGACGGATGGCAGCCAGCGATCGAGCGCCTCGTCGACACGCGACCGGCAGGCGCGCAGCCATTCTTCCAACGCCGGTCTCGAAGCCACGTTCGGGGTCATGACGGCCTGCCGTCCTTTTCAGGATCGAACGGCTCTTCTCGCGCCGACTCGATGTTGCCGATCAGTTGCAGCATGCGCGCCTCGGCGGCGTCGAGCACGTTTCCGCATCTGCGGCTCAGACCGGTTCCGACCTCATACAGCCGCAGGCCGAGCTCGAGTGGGGTCCCCTCCTGCTCGAGCGCCTCGACGGTCTGTTCGAGACGCTCCATGGCGTCTTCATACGACAGTTTTCCGATCATCTCGGGAGTGAGAGCTGCGAGCTCCTCGAGTTCTTTCCGATCGAACACCTTTTTCATGAAC
>JAGOCE010000455.1 GCA_017998915.1 Candidatus Ozemibacteraceae bacterium | reverse complement strand
GAGACGGCGATAAAATATCGCATCGGATGGATAGGTCGGGGCCACGCATTCGTGGAGATACAGGTCGGGCTGATACTCCCTGATCCGGCGCAGGAAATCCTCGGTCTCGGAGCCGTCGGCCACGCCATCCCAGAACTCGACCGTGAAACCATCCTTTTCCAGCATCGTCGCGGCGATGGCGGGCGAGAACGGGAATGGAATCCAGGTCGGGACGCCCTCCCAGGTCAATTCATCGGTCTGGTAGGGGAAGCGGCAGCCGGAGCGCACCCCGTAGAATCCGCCATCACGCCAGGGGGGATTGGCAACCAGAACTTTCATCAGCGCTGCACTCCTCGATCATCATCTGGATTACGGGGAAGTCTGCCACGTTTGTTCCAACTTATCAAGCCAATGCGCGAGCCGGTGGGTGTGGCGAACGCCGGCTTCCCATGATATGTTGCCCCTCATGGACACGACCGAGCCCGAACAGAAAATCGGAAGCGAAGGACATCTTCGAGTTCTTCCCGCCGTTTGGACCATGGTTCTCGCGGTCGTCACCGGGTGCTGGATTTTTCTGTATGAGATCCCCGCGCGAGGAAGCCTCTTCGGATCGCCCGCGCTCGATCTCGCCTGGATGGCGGTGTGCGTCGGAATCGCCTCGTGGCGTGGCCGGCCGTTTGTCGAAAGCCTGCTCTGGGTGGTGCTGTCACACCGCCTTCACCTCGATGCGATGGGCGAGTTCGAGGCGTTCCAGGCGCTGGTATCGCTTGCGTGGGGAGGGTGGGGCGTCTGTCTCATGCTGGCCGAGACCGCCGAACAACGGATGCTGCTTGTCGGCTACCATCTTGGCCTGACCTTCGATACCGGGATGTGCCGTCCCATCGGGCTGGGAATGAGCTTCAGTCTCGATGCCGCCGCCCTCGATCTGCTTCTGCTCACGGGCGGCATGAGCCGTATCGCCCGGGGCAGCGTTCCTGCCCTGCGACGGATACCGGTTGTCATCCTGACAGGCGCGCTTTGCCTGCTCGCCCTTTCCCATGCGGCGGGGCCGGGAAGCAATACGGCCGTCATGCTTCTTGCCCTCGGAAGCATGGCGATATTTTTTCTCGCGCCCGGCCCTGCGGCGGCCGCGGGCGATCGGTTGATGCAGGTGCTCGTCATTGCCGGTTTGCCCGTCGCCCTCGCGGCCCTCGGCATGATGATGGGCGAAACAAGCCTGTGGACGGCATTCCAAAAGCGCGTTTTTGCAGGCGGTCTGCACCCGAACCTTCTCGCCGCGTATTCCCTCGCCATGCTGACCTTCATCATCCGGCCCACCGCCTGGGATGTGTTTCCCGCCTCGGGCCGACGCGTGGCGCGCGCCGGCAGTTTCGTTGCATATTTTGGCGTCCTGCTGGCCAGTGGCGGCCGGGCCGCGATCCTGGTGTTTCTCCTGCTCCTTCCGATTGTGTTCCGACGGCGGTTCGTCGACGTGTGCGCAGGCCGGATGGTCATACCCGTCATCGCCGTGGGCGTGTTGTGCTTGTACAAACTTTCCGATGCGTCGGTGTGGTTCGATATCATGCATAACGAACGGTTTCTCATCTGGCGAAGCGCTGTCAGCCGGATTCTGGAGCAACCCTGGCTGGGCCACGGGATGATGGCGCTCGGGCAGTTGCCGCAGTCTCTGCCGTACGAAGTCCGCATGCTTCCCGGTGACTGGGTCTACCCGCACACCCACAACCTCTTCCTTGAAATCGCGCTTTCAGGAGGGTTCCCCCTGCTTGCGCTGTTCCTGGCTGCAACATATGTTTGGGGAACCGCGCCCGCGCTCTCGTCCGGAAACGCCACACTGGGCTTCGCATTCCTGGTCCTGGGATTGTTCGACTTTGTCTGGTTCACCCCGTCACTCATGGCCCTCGGGATAAGTCGGTATTGCGAGACGATGCACGGCCCTGACAGCCAGGCCGAGACAACTCACGCGAAGTCGTGTGTGCCGTGGGCGATCATGGGAGTGCTCATGGTGATGATATGTGCCGTCTTCACCGTAAGCCGAGCGCCGTTTTTGTATCGGCGCTCCGTTGAACTGCTCGGTGATCGGAATCCCGCCTGGGTCGAAACGCTCGACAAAGCTGCGGCTGCCAGGCCAACAGACCTCTCGATACGTCTCCAGCGCCTGCTCATACGTTGGAACACGGGAACGGCGCCGTCCGACGCAGATCGCTCCGAAATCGATGCGATCATCGCCGATTGGTCGGGGTATTACCTCCCCAGGTTCCTGCGAGGGCGGTTGCATCTCCTGGCCGGCCATCCGGACCGGGCTCTCGACGATCTCGCCGCCTCCGTATCTCTCGAACCTCGCGATCTGCTGGGGATCCGGTGGGGCCATCTGGCCCTGGCGCGCGCCGCCGTAGGAGCGGACCCGTCCGATGCGGCCTGGGAAGCCGTGCTGCGTGGGGCATGGGGCCCTTCGCTTGTGCTCGACCACCCCTCGTTCGGGGCGACGATGACGTCGATGCTCGTCTCTCGCTGGAAGGCGACGATGCCGAACGACATATACGAGGCACAGCTGGTTGCGAACATCGGAACGCACCTTGCCCGTCGGGGCGTCAGACTTCCGACAAAGGAGCCTGATCCTGCGCTGGCTCAGAAGTTTCCGGAACATATCCGCGATGCATGGGCCCTTCTCGACTTGTTTCGAAATCCGCCCGCGAATCTCGAAATCGACCCGTCGTGGGATATGAGGTGTCTTTCTTTCATGCTCGAACGTGCTGCACAAGCGAAGAACAAAGAGATATTTGAGAGAATATATCATAATATACAGGACAAGATCATTCGCCGAAACAAGCGGCATGAACACCTTGACGGCGATTTTCTCTCAGTCGGATTTCTGCCTCCGGAGGCGGCACTCGAACGGTTGCAGGCGCTGAGACAGTACGACCCCGGAAATCCATGGATCATTGAACGTTCCGGAGATATCCTGGCTGAATCGGACCGGTTGGATGAGGCGGGACACGAATGGCGGATGGCCCTGAAGCTGTGTTCCACCGTACGATTGGAACCGGTGTTTTCAGGCGGACCGCGATCGTGGGCGCTGAACTCGACGGGCGACCAGTGGATGCAGGTCTTCGAAACGGCCCTTCGACGCTATGATCCCGAGGCTGTCGGGTATCATCGGCAGGCATGGGATGAGTTCATCGCTCGGCTGAAAAGAAAAGTGGCTGATGCGGAAGGACGGCGTCCATGACTCCGAACGGTGTATTCCGGCTCTCGGGGCTCGCGGCAACCGTGATCGTGGCCCTCTATGCCTTGGAGCA
>JAGOCE010000454.1 GCA_017998915.1 Candidatus Ozemibacteraceae bacterium | reverse complement strand
GTGGCGAACATCGGCGGCCAGGCCGATGCCGACGAGTCGGTGAAGCTCGGCGGCGAAGGCGTCGGCCTCCTCCGGTCGGAATTCCTCTTCCTCGACCGTGCCTTGCCGCCGACCGAGGACGAGCAGAGCGCCGCCTACACGGCCATGGCCAAAGCCCTCGGACAGGGCCGCACGCTGACGATCCGCACGCTGGACGTCGGCGGCGACAAGCCTCTTTCGTATCTGCCGATTCCCCGCGAGGAAAACCCGTTCCTCGGCATCCGGGGCCTACGGATCGCGCTGGACCGTCCCGACATCATGCGTCCCCAGCTTCGCGCCGTCCTGCGCGCCGCCGCATCGGGCGGCGCGACCGTCCAGGTGATGTTTCCGATGATCGCGAGTCTTGCCGAGTTCCGGGCCGCACGGGACATCCTCGAGGAGGAGGCGAAGGCGCTCGGCGTCGCATCGGTTCCGGCCGGCATCATGGTCGAGGTGCCGAGCGCGGCGCTGCTTGCCGAGCGGTTCGCGCACGAGGCCGCGTTCTTCTCGATCGGCACGAACGATTTGACCCAGTATACATTGGCGATGGATCGGGGACATCCGAAACTGGCTTCCCTGGTCGACGGGCTTCATCCGGCCGTTCTTCAGCTGATCGCCCTGACGGTGCGTGCCGCGCGTGAACACCAGCGCCCCGTCAGCGTCTGCGGCGGCCTCGCCGGTGATGTCCGGGCGGTTCCGATCCTGCTGGGGCTCGGTGTCGACAAGCTGAGCGTGAGCGTGCCGGCGATCCCCTCGATCAAGGCCCTGGTGCGCAGGCTGGCGATGTCCGACTGCCGGAATCTCGCCGAAAAGGCGCTGATGCTCGACAGCCCCGCCGCCGTCCGCGAACTCGCCGCATCGGCCGTCGCCGGCGCCTGAGGAGAAAATAGCTATGAATATATTGAATAATGCCTTCGCCTCCCTCCAGAAGATCGGGAAAGCCCTCATGCTTCCGGTGGCCGTGCTCCCCGTTGCCGGCCTCCTGCTGGGTATAGGCAGCGCGAAGTTCGGCTTCATTCCGCCGACGGTTTCAGCCCTGATGGCGAAGGCCGGCGACTCGATCTTCGGCAACCTCGCGCTGATCTTCGCGATCGGCGTCGCGCTCGGCTTCACCAACAACGATGGCGTCGGGGCGCTCGCCGGCACCGTCGGCTTCGTCGTCATGACGGCAACGATGGGCGTCATGGCCGGTGTCCTGGGCGTCGACACGAAACCGGTCATGGGCATGCCCAGCATCGAGACAGGCGTGTTCGGCGGCATCCTGATCGGAGGCATCGCCGGCTGGCTGTTCAACCGGTTTTACAAGGTGCAATTACCCCCCTATCTCGGCTTTTTCGCCGGGAAGCGCCTGGTACCGATCCTGACCGCCGGCGCCGCGATCCTGCTGGGTATCGTGCTCAGCTTCGTCTGGCCCCCTATCGGGAAACTGATCGGCATCTTCTCGAAATGGGCGGCGAGCGGCAATCCGACGGTGGCGTTTTCGATCTACGGCCTCGTCGAACGGTCCCTGATCCCGTTTGGGCTGCACCATGTCTGGAACGTACCGTTCTTCTTCGAGGTCGGCGAATACATCGACCCGGCCACGAAGACGGCGATTCACGGCGAGATCCAGCGATACGTCGCGGGCGACCCGACGGCCGGCAACATGGCCGGCGGCTACCTGTTCAAGATGTGGGGTCTGCCCGCCGCCGCGATCGCGATGTGGTTCTGCGCCCGGAAGGAACACCAGGCGCGGGTGGGCGGCATCATGATGTCAGCCGCGCTGACCTCGTTTTTGACCGGCATCACCGAACCGATCGAGTTCTCGTTCATCTTCGTCGCGCCCCTGCTGTACGGCCTGCACGCGGTCATGGCCGCCGGCGCGTTCGCCCTCTGCATCATACTCGGGATCAAACACGGCATGACATTCTCCCACGGGCTGATCGATTACATCGTGCTGTTCCCTCAGTCGACGAAAGCCCTCTGGATGTTCGTCGTCGGGCCGTGCTGGGCGCTGGTCTACTTCTTCGTCTTCCGGTGGTTCATCCTGACGTTCGACCTCAAGACCCCCGGCCGCGAACCGGAAGAGGCGGCCGACAGCCGCGTCGCCGGCGGCGCTGCCGTCGAGATCGCGCACGATTTCGCCCGCCAGCTCGTCCTCGCCTTCGGCGGAAAGAGCAACATCAAAACCCTCGACTCCTGCATCACCCGCCTGCGCGTCGAGGTGAACGACCTGGCGAAGGCCAGCCCCGAACGGCTCAAAGCCCTGGGCGCAGCGGGCGTCGTCACGGCCGGAAACGGCGTCCAGGCCATTTTTGGCACCCGCTCGGAAAACCTGATGACCGACATGAACGAGTATCTGGAAACCGCCGGCGCCGACGCCGAACTCCAGCCTGGAGAGCTGCCGGGCCAGGCACACGCCAGCCGGCCCACGGCCGCGGAATCCGCGAAAAAGCGCGACCCGAACGCGGCTGCAAAGGCCCGGGCGATCCTGGCCGCGCTGGGCGGTGCTTCCAACATCAAGCGGGTCGAAGCCTGCGCCGCGACCAGGCTCCGCGTCACCCTCGGAAACGCGAAGCAGGCTGCTGATGCTGCACTGCGCGATTCCGGCGTGCAGGCCACGATGAACTTCCCCGGCGATGTCATGCACCTGCTCGTCGGTTTGAACGCCGATCAGTATGCCGTCGAACTCCAGGCTCTGCTCGCTGCCGAGAAAATGCCCTGATGGCACGAACTCCCTGCCAGTCCATTCCGGGGCGGGCAGGGGCTTGTGCCGTCAGAAACCGTGGTTTCTCGAGACGTCGCGGTACCAGAAGGCGCTGGACTTTGGGGTGCGGGCGCAGGTGGTCCGGTCGACGTGGAACAGGCCGTATCGCTTTTTGTAGCCGTTGATCCAGGAAAAGTTGTCGAGCAGGGACCAGAGATAGTAGCCGCGCACGTTCGTGCCAGCGGCCATGGCCCGGTGGATGGCTGCCAAGTGATCGCGGACGAACGTGATGCGCGCCTGGTCATCGATGCGGCCGTCGGGGCCGGGGACGTCGGGCAGGCCGATGCCGTTCTCGGTCACGTCGATGGGCAGGTCCGGCCGCTCGTCGTGGAGGGCGATCAACAAGTCGCCAAGCACCTCCGGGGCGATTTCCCAGCCCCAGTCGGTCGCCCGGCCCTGCGCCGGCTGGACGAACCGGAACATGCCTTCGATCGCAAATTTGCAGGCATCCTTACGTTCGCCGGACATGTTGATGTGAAACCCGGTCTCCGGAGCATCGGCCGAGGCGTGATG
>JAGOCE010000453.1 GCA_017998915.1 Candidatus Ozemibacteraceae bacterium | reverse complement strand
GAATATTACTGCTTCACGTTGGTGACGACTTCTTCGCCGGTCGGTTCGTTGATGATCTCGTAGGTCTTGCCGCAATTCTCCCATTCGCCCGTCGACCAGCCGTTGGACTTGGCGCGGAGAAGTTCGAACCAGATCTTGTTCACGTCGAACTTGCGGTTGGTGCGGGTGGTGATCGTCTTGATGACCTGGAAGGACACCTTGGCGAGCAGCAGCGGCTGGCCGTTCATGTTGCCTTCGAACTGTTGGTGAACCTTGAGGTTTTTTATGACACCACCGGCGGCCATCCCCTTGAGGATGTCGAGCAGGTCGAGACTGATCGTCAGCTCGGCCTGGAAGTTTGTCTGGATCGATTGTTCTTCGGACTGCCAGGTCGAGCCCTTGTTCTCGCGGTCGATTTCGCGGCCCTTGCGATACTTGTATCCGGGTTCGGTGTAGCCATAGCCGGGAAAGTATTCGCGGAACTGTTCGGGGGAGATTTTCGTCGTGACCTGCTGCACGATCGCCGCTTTCACGACGCCGATGGAGGTCGTCAGGGCGCGGCGCGCCGCCGGATCGAGCGACTTGTAGATCTCGCTGATCGCTTCGAGTGAATCGACATTCTCTTCGAGGGTCGCGAGAAGGAACTTCGCAAGCTCTGAACTCTGCTTGGCATGGATCTCGAGGCAGGCATTGTACCGGGCCATATTTTCATCGGTTGGATTCTTCGTGTATTCGATGAGGAGTTCCGTCGCGAGCCAATACTGGCGCACGATCTGGAACGTCTGCGTTTGCACGCCGAAATGCTTGTGACCAGGGGCATACCCGTCGAATGCCGCAAAACCGGGCATCACGGATACGAAGGAAAGGAACAGAACCGTTACGATCGTCAACAGATACTTATACATTCTCAATACTCCTTCTGGGATGGTAACGAGTCATCCAGATACAATGATACCCCTCTATCGTCTTCAACACAATCCGGCAGCAAGGTACAAAAAAGGCGTTATATCTGATCGGCATGTCAAACGCACGTGCTAAAGCGACGCGACAGGGACGTTACATGAAATATGCAGCCGGATGTCGATTCAGATAACAGCCTCCCATGCGCCCGGAAGACTCAGGGCGACGTGGCGGGTACCGCCTGCGCTGGTGTGATCCGGTCGCGAAAGCGACGCGCCCGGGTACACGGCCCTGATGGTGCCATTCAGACGTAGAATTGCGCTCTTGAAAGCAGCCTGGTCGCATTCAGGGTCGTAGGGGAGGCCCCATGCGCTGGTGTACAGCGATGCGGCATCGACGGGGTTGGGAAAGGCGAGAAACAGCTGGATGAGGATCTTGTGAAGAATCGAGCCGGGTTTGAGAGCGGCCGTGTTCCGCCCGAAGCGCAGTTCGCCGGATGGCCCGTCGAATGTAAAAGAATCGAAACGGTCCGTTTGCCTCCAGTTGGTATAGTCGTCGATATGCATGGGACGCGCAAGGCCGGATCGGATAAGCGTCACGAACTGTGCTGCCCGAGACGGCGCGGCATCACGGAGGTCCAGGAGGTGGCTGAGGCTTGGATGTCGATTGCGAATCGCAGCGAGGAGGTCGGGCGGTGTTTTCCCGATATGATGGTCGAGGAGCGTGGAAGATTCGATGGACTCGACGGCTGCGAGGGGGGCGGCATAGAAATACCAAAACGGATCGAATCCGTTCGTTTTTGGATACAGACGGATCTCTTCGAAAACATGCCGGGCGGGCACGAGGTCGGGATATACAAGTCCGGCGAAAATACGTGACTGACGTGTCTGGACGCGGTGTGGCGTTCCTGCCATCCTGTCGAGTGACGAGGAAAGCATCGAAGGCGCGTCGGGCGTTCCGAGAATGGCCATACAGACGCCGATGCCGAAAGAAATGTCACCAAACTCCGAACTCGAGAGTTCGATGCCCTGCAGATCCGAAAAAAGCGTCTGGAAAGCTGACAACGCACCTCGGATATCGTCGTGAAGCAGGCGTCGGCGCGCCCGGAGAAGCTCGACCGTGGCGCGGATGCGAGGCTCCAACCAACCGGAGGACGGGATCTTGGCCCACCACGAGTCGGCGGCCCCCTGTTTTCCGAGAAGATCGCAGGTCCATCCGAGATACGCCGCTGCCTCGCTCGAGCCGCCCGTATTGCCGATCTTCTCCATCGACGCATGAACGTCTTTGAACAGGCGGAAGGCCTTCGTCAGGTGTCCCATCGCAAGATGCATCATGCCAAGAGAGAGGGTTGCTGACGCGACCCTGGGACGGTTACCGAGAAGAGAGTGGAGCGACACCGCGCGTGACAGATACAGGACTGCACGTCTCGGATTTCCGAGGTCATGCTCGACAAGACCAAGATTCTCGAGAATGCCGGCCTGCTCGTGGGTCGAGCGAGACGACCACGCCGATGACAGGGCGGAAAGAAAATACCTGCGTGCTGCCTCGGGACGATCACGGGCGATCATGAGCCGGCCGAGAGCGTCATCCGCCTCCGCGATTTTCGCCGGCAGCTTCGCCGATACGAAACATTCGCGTGCGAGAGAGAACTCCGCCATCGATTCGGTGAGCCTTCCGGACAATCGCAGGGTCTCGCCCGTCGCGAGGGCGAGGTCGCCGAAATCCGCCTCGCCGTATTCGAGGCCTTCATAGAAGGACTTGCCTCGGTCGAGGAGCGCGAGCCCTTCGTCGAGCCTGTTTTCCCCGGCGGCGATATTCGCCGCGATGATGAACAGTCGTGAGGGAATCCTGAACTCCGAGTCCAGATACCGACCGACAATTCTCTGGAGAAGATCGATCCTGCCGGCACCGAACAGGAGACCGCCGTGCCGGGAAATGCACGTGAGAACATCTTCGTGGAAGCCCATCGCGAACGCAACACGGATAGCCGACTCGACGAGGGCCGGACAACGCGCATCGAGATGCGCCCGAACCCAGTCGAGAACCTCGTTTCGCCGCTGTTCGAGAAGAAATGGACGTCGCTCGACATATCGTGTGACGAGTCGCGGAACTGGCTGCCGTTCGAATGGCTCACGGTCGGCGAAGGAAGAGAGAAAACCGTGGAGCGAAACGTGGGCAGACGGCTGGAGAAACGCGAGGACAAGCCCGTCGAGCCAGTTCAGGCAGACAGAATCGTTATAATTATATAATGGTAAATACTCCGTGCGAATGATGTATTCGCGCACGGCTGGATGGTTGAGGAACGTCAGCCGTTCGAGCTCGTTTGGGCGAACCTCGGCAGATGGCCGGGGAAGGGGAAGGCCGAGAAGTGACGCCGGGTAACGAACGTGAAATCTGCCGTCCC
>JAGOCE010000058.1 GCA_017998915.1 Candidatus Ozemibacteraceae bacterium | reverse complement strand
GAGGTATCCCGATCTGGCGGCATTCAGGACGGCCCTTCTCGAGGCCTGTGAAGCAGTGGGCTGGACGCGCGGCGGCTGATCGATCGCTTCGCGGCAGGCGGGTTGTGCTATCATGTGTCTGCCGCGCAGGCGGCTTTCGAGCCGGATCAGCCAGACAGGAACTCACGAGCCATGTTTTCGATCGGGACCATCATCAACGGAAATTATCACATCCTTTCCGCGCTGGGCGAAGGCGGGATGGGCGCCGTTTTCAAGGCGTTCGACGAGCGGCAGTCCCGGCAGGTCGCCCTGAAGTTCCTGCAACGCGAGTTTTCCCATGACCCGGCCGGCGTGAGCCGATTCCGGCAGGAGGGTGAGATCCTGGCCACCATCCGGCACCCACGAGTCGTCGAGGTGTATGCGCTCGAGACCGACATGAAGACCGGCCTTCCCTTCATGGTCATGGAGTGCTTTCCAGGCAGGAGCCTGATGGATTTCCAGGACGAACTGGCCCGGAATCCGACACGGCTGATCCGAATGTTCCTCGACCTCCTCGACGGCATGAAGGCCGTCCATGCGAAGAAGATCATCCATCGCGACCTCAAGCCCTCGAACATCCTGATCAACGCCGCTGGCGACCTGAAAATTGTCGACTTCGGCATCGCCAAGGGCTCAAAAAAGCAGACCCAGACAGGCATCGCGCTGGGCACTCCGCATTACATGTCGCCCGAGCAGTGTGAAGGCCGGCCGAACATCACCTACCGGTCCGACATCTACTCGCTCGGCATCGTCCTGTGGGAACTGGTGATGGGCACGCCGCCGTTCGTCGCTCCGGAAGACACGTCAGACGCGTTTCTCGCGATCGTCATGCAGCATCTGACGGCCCCCGTGCCTATCGACCTGCTCAGGGAAAGCCAGATCGGGCGGCTCTTTTCCGACATCCTTCTCCAGATGCTCGACAAAAAGCCGGAAAAGCGACCCGAAATCGACGACGTCATCCAGACCCTTCAGGGCGTGAAAGAAACCCTGCTGAAGCGGTCGAACGCACTGTCCATGAGATTTCCGCTCGGCCCCTTGGTTCAGAAGGGGCCGTTCGGCGAGTTTTTTCAGGCTTGGGACACGAAGACAGACACGCGCGTGCTCGTCCAGATCGTCCGGGGAACCGTCGTCCAGCCGGAAACCGCCGTTTCCGAGCGTCTGAAACGACTGGGTGAGGTCCGTCATCCGGGAGTCTGCGAGGTCATGCTTCATCAAACCGACCGGCGCGACGGACGCCGGCTCATGGCCATGGAACTGCCGGCCGGCCGGCCGCTGGATCAGGTCGGAGACATCTTCGCCAAGAACCACGACGCGCTCTCGCTTTTCATGCTGAACGTTCTCGACGCGCTTTCCGCCATTCACGAGCGGGGCGAGGTCCACGGAAACCTTCAGCCTGCGTTCATCATGATCGGGGAGAAGAATGAGCCGCGGATCGGCGGATTCCCGATGCATCCCGTCGCCCAGATTTCCCGCGAAAAAGCCGGAAGCGAAGGTGTCTACCTGGCTCCGGAGCAGTGGAAAGGTGGTCCGGTGACAGCCGCGAGCGACATCTACGCGGCCGGCCTCGTTTTCTGGGAATTGATCTTCGGCCGGCTCCCTTCGGGCTTGGCCGGCGCGAAAGACATGAGTCACTCGCGCCCGGGCCGCGGCACGGAGGACACCGTCTCCCTGAAGGCGCTGACGCCGCAGGACCCGCTGTTCCCGTTCCTCGAGCACCTGATGGGCATGACCAGGGGCGAGCCTGAAAACCGCCCGGCGCTGGCGCCGCTGCTGGACTGTCTTCGCGAGATCCGGGCGGCTTTCGAGCGGTCGGCGCCGAAAACGGACCAGAAGGGCGACACCAGACAGTGCCTCCTGCTCTCGAAGGACGAAACGCTCGCTACGCTCGTCGGGCTGACGATGAAGGAGTTCGGCTTCCGCTTCCAGCGCGCCTGGAGCTATCGAGAGATCGCGCGCATGTCGAGCGCCGAGCCGACCGTCGCGTGGTTCATCGACCTCGACGGCTTCCAGGACTCCATGCCCGAGATCGCGACCCTGGGCATGAAAGAGGCGCCCGAGGTGAAGATCGTCTTTCTCGCCACCAGCTTCACGCGCGAGCTCGCCGAGGAGTGCATGGGCCAGCTCGCCAACGGCATCCTGGTGAAGCCGCTCAGCGTTCCGCGGCTCGTCCAGACCCTGAGCTCGCTCAACGAGGAGCCGGAGATCGTCGAAAACGAGTATCTGTTCCCCCTACGGCCCGCCGCCGCCGATGCCGGCGGATCCGAACAGCAAGGGAATATATATCATGTGCTCTTTTTCGAGTGCGGCGTCTGCAGGGAACGCTTCGGTACGCAGCAGCTGAAGCCCGGTGCGGTCGAGTATCACACGGCGGACACGGATTTCTGCCCGGTCTGCAAGGAAGGCATCGTTCCGGAAACCTATGCCATCATCGTCTGCCCGTCCTGCCTGTACGCGAATTTCGCCGGGCGGTTTCAGCGGGCGGCTTTTTTGCCGGAAACCATCACGAAGTTCCTCGAGGAAGCCAACCTCGAAGAGCGCGTCAAAGCCGCTCACGACCTGGATTTCCAGAACGAACGAACGCTGACCGAGGGCGTGCGGAGCTTCGATCTCGCGGCGCTCTGCGCGAAGGAGCTCGAGCCGCTGGAATACGACCGCCTGGCCGCCGGTATCTACCTCAAGGCGTCCTGGATGTGTCGCCGCCTGGGGAAGCCCCTGATGGAAACGGATTATCAGACCCGGGCCCTCGAGTGCATCATGCGCCTGTACCATCCTTATCTCCCGCTCAGCAAGCGGTTCACGAGTTGGGAAACGGTGCGCGAGAAACTGAGACCCGGCCAGGAGCTGCTCGGGGAGCGGGCGGTCGTGGTGAACGGCTTCCTGGGCGCCGAGTTGTCAGCACGCCTGGGGCTGGACGAACAGGCCGAGTTCTATTTCGACAAGGTGCTCGCCCTGCCCTTCCTGTCGCGGTTCCCGCTGCTGGCGCGGCACATTCACGGCGCGCACCGGAAATTCAGGAGCCGGCGGAAGGATCCGACGGGAACCGTTCTCTGACGAACCAGCTCAGCGGTTGCTGATCGAACCGGAGTGGAGCCGGCATTTGATCGACTTGATGCCGGATTTCGCGCATTCTCCGGGCATATGGCCGCATGGAAGCCGGCCGTCGCTTTTCGGCGGCTGGCTCACCCGCGGTTGTTCTGCGGGTTTCGGCGGTTGGACAGGCTTCTTTTCCCCTTTGGCCGCTTGAATCTCGCTCCAGGTCGGCCCCTGGACTGGTTTTTTGCCTGCGGCGGCGCGGAGGGCGTCGAGGGCCGCCTTCAACTCGGCGAGAGAACGCGCAGCCGTGTTGTATCGGGGTGTCAGCCGCTCGAGGGCGGCGTCGGCGAGGGGACCGATCTCCGGGGTGCCACCCTGGGCCGCGCCATGCGACGGGCGGAGGCGGGCGATACCCGAGGTGATCTTGTCGGGAAGCCGTTCGAGCGTTCCGACCTCGCCGAAGAAGGCTTCGGGCATGGTGCCGTCGGGCCGCGCGATGCCGTTCAGTCGAGACTTGATCACGACCCAGTCGGCCTCGTCGCTTTCGCGTTTTCCGGCGAAAAAGTCTCCTGCCTTCTCGATGCGCGCCTTCAGACTGTCGAAATCCGCGATCGTCTTCTTGAAGCGGGCCTCGTTCTTTCGCATGATCTCGGCGTTCGCGGCCGCCTGGCGGCCCATTTCGGCCAACGATGCCTTCCCGGATTCGAACCCTGCCAATATATCGTTCATGCTATTTTCTGAAGAAAGGCGGCCGATCTCGAACAACTCTGCTTTGCACGCCTCGATCGCAGCCGCGTTTTTTTCGTATTTCGAGGCGAGCACCTGGGCCGTCACCAGGGCCTCCTTCGGATCGCCGCCAAGGGCGAGCGCCCGTTTCGCAGCCTCGGCCTGGCGGTACATCATCTCGAGCGAGGCCGTCGTCGCCATCAGGTTCTTGGCGAGCCGCACTTCCGTCTCGGGAAGGGTTTTCAGGGCATCCGCCCCCTTCATGCCGTCGATCTCTCGCTGCTCCTCCTGGAGCCGTTCGAGCGCGGCGTCGGCGGCGCGGCAGAACTGGCGCGCCGATCTCGCGTTCTGGTCGAGCACGGTCCTGAGATACGCCGCGTCGTTCGCCAGCCGTTTCAGTTCGGTGATTCCATCCTTGCCGAACTTGACGGCTTTCGCATTCTGCACACTCTGCTCCATGTTCTGTGCCTGGATCTCGGCGAACGTCGTTTCGAGGACGTTGTGCGTGTCGAGCGTCTCGCCGACGAGGAAAATCGCCGAATCCGCCACGGCTACGGCCGCCCCCGCCGCGGTGTGGGTCGCGGATTTCAACAGTTCGTAGCTGCCGATCGCCGTGCCATGGAAGGTGCCCTTGACGGTGGCTTCGGCCATGATCTTCAGCTTGACGGACATGGATTCCGGGTCTTCGCCGAGGGCGAGATACTTGAGCTTGAGCCGCTCGACCTCTTTTTTCGTGTAGTCGGCCGTCTCGGCATTGACCGTCTCGAGGGTGCCCCCCAGCGACATATTCCAGAGAATCTCGGTCGTGGTCTTGCCCTGGGAATACTGGGTGCCGACGTTCAGGATGGTACTGACGAGGCCGAGCCGGCCGGCGACGGTCGCCCTGCCGCCGCCTGCAGGCGCAGGTGCTGACGGCTTCTTCAGTTCGGCGTTCACCCCGCGGGCGAAGCCGTCGCCGTACTTCACCTCGAGGTCGGCGATGGCCTGCGCCTTCTGCGTTGGGGGCAGGTTCCTGATATTCTCGGCGATGATCGCCTTCGCGACCGCTGTATCCCCATCAACAGGGACGGCTCCAGCGATCGCGTCGTTGAACTTGCGGGTCGCGTTCCGGGCCAGGTGGTCGCTGAGGGCCCCCACGTGAGCCTCCGCGGCCCGCGTCGCGCGTGAGGCGTCGCGGGCCTGGGCCTGCTTCACCTTCTCGGTCGATCCCCGCGAGTAGAACTCCTCGGACAGCATGATCCGCTCGGCGTTGCCGCCTGCGAGTTCGGCGGCTTTCGCGTCGCGGCCGAGATACTTGCTCATGAACGCGGTGTGCTTGCGTATTTCGATGTCTATATTTTCAATTTCCGCGGGATCGGTGCGTTTCGCCCGTTCGCCGTTGAGCCGCCGGATCTCGTCGTTCATCATCGCCGCCTTCTTCTGCATCTCGGCGTGGTATGCCGCCGTTTCGTGGACGGTCGGGGAAACGGGCCGCCCGCCATCGAGGCTGAGCTGGAGCTTTGCGGCGTCTGCGTCGGTATACGCCAGGCCTCCCTCGGAGTTGATATAGCTATTGGCATTTTTGAAGTCGGCGGGCTTCATGTCATACGGCGAGGGCATGATGTCGGTCGTGAGCTTTTTCGCCCAGTTCTCGCCAGGCGGCGTATTCACGCCCTGCGACGAGAGATACCCGGCCACTTCCCGGTTGTATTCCTGGCGCACCTTCTTCACATGGTCGACGGTGAGCTCTCCCTGTGGATTCCGAAGCTGGCGGTCGGTGTCGGTCCCGGCTTTATACGTATCGGTATCCTTCGGCGGGGCGACGGCGAGGCCGTGCCGGGTCGAGGCGGTGCGGATCAGCTCGTCGTTCTTCTCGACGAAGGCCCGCTGGTTGTGCTGATACTCGGCATTGGAGATCTTTCCGGCCATCGCGAGGTTGTTGAGCCGCTCGTTGTTTGCGAACAGGAGGGCCTTCTGCTGCTCGGTCGCCTGCCCTGCGGCCGCAGCCCTCGCGTATGCGGCCAGGTCGTCGCTGGAAATGTTCTGGCCAGCGGCCCCGTCCGTGAAGCACAGCCCGGCGATAACGAGGATGAGCGGGAGGATGACGGCAGGGGATCTCGTTCTCATCTCAGTTTCCTATCTCCTGTCGCATGGCGGCGGCCATTTTGGCGACGTTCAGCGCGGCGGGCGTTTCCGCGATGATCCGGTCGAGCAGGGTGCGTGCCTGCTGCGTGTTTCCCGAATCATGGTAGAGGCCGGCCAGGAGGAGCAACACCTCTTCCGGTTCCGTGGGGTTCTGCCGCAGGATGCGCTCGAGCTCGAAGATGCCGCGTGAAAGGTCTCCACTGGCCGCGGCGAGCCACGCGATCTGGCGGGCCGCCTTCCCGAACCCGCCGTCGGGTTGCCATGTTCGCCGCGCCGCCGTGGCGAACGCGAGGTCGAACCGGAACATCCGCGCATACGCGTCTGCCAGCCTCGCGAGGAAGGCATCACACGGGTCCGTTTCCACCAGCGCCTCATACAGGGCCGTGGCCAGCCTGATCGAGGCCAGGTCGTTCTTCGCCATGTAAGCGTCGGCGAGGGCCAGCACCGCGTCGGGACTGCCGGGATGACGCCGGAACGCCTCCTCGAGTTCGGCGATGCGGGCGTCACCGAGGCCGATCCTGCCTCTCGCCAGGTTCGACCCGGCGTTGAAAAGACGCTGCCCGAACTCGAGAAGGCCGGGCGCATTTTTTTCGAGAGACCGGCGCGTCTCGGTGAAATCGACATTCTTGAAGGCACCGGCTTCATAGAGAGCCATACAGACAACGACGGATTCCGACGCCAGGAACGCGCCGAAGATGAAGATCGGCATGAAGCAGCCGAGGCGGGCCGCGCGGATCTGCCAGAAAAAGCCGACGAGAAAGATGCCGACCGCCGCGAGAGCGTAGCTCGGGGGCGCCTTGAACTGCGCGAGCAGCGCCGCGAACAGGAAACCGAACTGGAGGAAGAGCCACGAGAGCACCAGGGCGAGCAGGCATGACGAGCATGACCACCCACGCGGCGGCGTCGAAGAAGGGCGGGCGGTTTCCTGACTCGGTTCGTTGGTCTGGTTCATGGTGTGAATGGATCCCCGATTCGTTCCTGGCGCATGAGATCAGTTTACGCAAACATCGCTCCAAAAGGAAGACGGGATGTTACACTCATCCGTATGATGAATCTCGCCGTGCCGAAAACAGCCGTTCTGGAGCTGACCTTCCAGTGCAACCACCAATGCGTGTTCTGCTCCGTTCCGTGGGACAACCCGGCCGGGGAATACCCACGCGATGACGAGATGACGGCTGCGGACTGGATCGCCTGCATCGACGCGCTCGCCGCCCACGGGGTGACGGGAATCGCGCTTTCGGGTGGCGAGCCGTTCCTGAAGGAAGGTTTCGACGCGGTTCTCGACCATCTGCGCCGAGCGCGTGCCCGCTACCCGGTGTTCGACGCGGCCGGGAAGCTTGTCGGCACCGAGGAAAAACCCTTCTACGTAACGCTCATCACGAACGGCCGGCTGGTCACGCCCGAGCGGGCAGCGTCCGTGCACGATGTCGTGAAAGCGGTCGTGGTCAGCCTCCCCGGATTTTCCACCTATGCCGAGCACACGGGCGGCGGCGACCCGGAACGGGCGCTCGCGGCCCTGCGCGCATTCGATGCCGCCGGAGTTCCGACCGTCGTCAGCGTCTGCGTCACCACCCGCAACCTGCCGGAGTTGTTCGAGACGATCGCGGCGGGCTTTCTGAACGGCGGCCGGCAGCTGCTGCTGAACCGGTTTCTGCCGGGTGGCCGCGGAACCGGCCGGAACGACCTCTGCCTGAACAGGGCCCAGGTGACCGAAATGCTGCAGACCGCCGAGCGCGCCTGCCGTGAGGCGAACACCTATGGCTCGATCGGCACGGAGCTGCCGAAATGCGCCATTGAGGGCGAATACCGGATGCTCACGATCGGAACCCGTTGTTCGGGCGGCGTGGACTTTTTCGCGATTGACCCGGCGGGGCGCGTGCGGCCGTGCAACCACTCGCCGGTTCATCTCGGTACCTGGCGCGACATTCCCACCGCCATCGCCACGCCCTACTGGCAGCGGTTCAAGACGAAGCGGTATCTGCCCGAATCCTGCCGCGGCTGCGGCGAGGCGCTCGACTGCGACGCCGGCTGTCGCGAGGCCGCGCACATCATGGGCGGCTCGCTCGACTCACCCGACCCGCTGCTGATCGAAGCGGCCGGGAGGAACCATCACCCCTGACCGGCGTCGGCACATTCGGCCGCGTGCAAATATAACGTACGAAATGCTTCGCGCATGTTGCCCCGGTGAGCCCGGAACACCTGGCCCAGGTCGATGCCGGCGCAGGCGTTTCCCGAGAGGTGGGCGACGAAATCGCCGAACAGGGTCTCGCACGCCGGACACGCGCGCAGGGTGGGCAGAAGTCCCGTCACATGGGACGTGATGACGACGGCTCCGGCCCGGCGGGTTCTCCATCGGAAATAGAGCCACTGGAGCCCCGACAATTGCTCGGCTCCGTCGAGCAGGATGGCGTCGATTTCGGCCGCACCGCCGTTCAGGCCATCAAGGAGGGTCTTCCAATCGGCCTGGTGGCGATTCAGCCCGATGAAACGTGGTCGCAGGCCCATCTGGCGCAGGTGTGGAGCGAGGTCTTCGAGGAGGGTGGTCTTGCCGACCCCTTCGGGGCCGACGAGGGCGCCGCGCCGGCCGTATGCATGAAAACGCGCGAACAGGTCGTCCCACTCCGGAGCTGACATCTCGTATCGCAGGGATTCGATGCGGTCCGAGCGGAAGGGATTCTCGCGGGCGAGCATCAGGAGGGAGTTCCGAGCAGGATTTCCCGGCGGTCGGGGGCGAGGATGAACTCGGCCCGCTCGCCGACGGTTTCTTCGTCCGCCACCAGCTCGACGGCCCAGATGACCGAGATCAGTTTCCCGGAAAAGCTGTAGGGGCCGTCTGGCAGGTGAAACGTGAACGCTTCTTCACCCGTGATTCCCGGCCGGGCGATGGTCTGGCACTCGACCACGCCGACGTCGCGGGTGCCGCGGCCCCGGGTATACCAGAACAGCCGGATCTCGAGCTTTTGCGGCGCGGCCGCCAGGTTCCAGACAGCCCGACCGCGCAGTTCTTCGCCTGGTTTCAGGCCTGTTCCGGGGATTTCGAGATGCATGGTCGGCTCAGGCATCGCCGGCATCCTCCTGCTCCGTGGGCTGTGGCAGAATCGTCAGTTCGAACCGCTCGTCGAGATCAGGCCAGCGTGGAATCTCGCCTGTCACGACGAGTTCCCAGATAATCTTGTTGTTTGGGGCGTCGAACGAATACATCGATCCGCGGGGAACCATGAAAACGACTTTTCCCGACGAAAACTCCCTCGAGTTTTCCGATTCATACACGGTCTGCCGGAAGAATACTTCCTTATCGGTCACCGTGGAGGTGCCCCGGCGGTAACTCGCGGCTTCGGTTGCCTCGATGCCGAGAACGAATTTCCGGATGCGCCCGGCCCGGCCGTGCAGGCGCCATTTCAGCCTGAACTCGCCGCCCAGCGGAACGGCCGACGTTCCCACGGCGATCTCGATGCGCGGGTTGAAATACGCCAGCACCGTGTACGCGACGTAGGCCATCATCCCGAGCCCGACCAGGAAAAACGGCGTCATGAAGAACGTCAGAAACCATTCCGGCCGGCCTTTCTGAAAACTCTGGATGATTTCGGTGGCGGGAAATGTCAGGATGCCATTCCAGAACAGGCAGATGCCGATACTGACCACGACGCGAAGTCCCGGGCCGATTTTGGAACGCAGCATGACAGGCCCGTCGGCGGTCCCCCTGAACGGTGCGCCGTTTGGGATTGTGGCGGTTCTGCCCCGGGAAAGGCCGACCGGAGCCGATGGAGTCTCACCCCGGTAGAAGAGCAGGCCGGCGGAACCGACCGCGAAGAACATGAGGGGAATCAGCCCGAGCAGCAAGCTTCCCGATGATTCACGCGTCAGCACGGCTTCGCGCGGCTGGTCTGGATTGACCAGACAGCTCGTCCGATGCCCTGCCGGATGCCTGTTCACGATCTCCTGCTTCGACTGGTAGCCGCTGCTCGATCCCTGGAAGAAGTCGTATCTGTTCGATTTAAAAGGGCGGCCATTCCATTCGTATGAATATAGAATATTCACGCTGTAGGTGTCGCCTTCGTCCCCCGAATGCGTCCGCACCTGGCTCCACACGACGGTGCAGGGAACACGCTCCCAGGAGGCACTTCGATGGATGTTCATGGCCGGCACCACGAAAAACGACCAGCCGGCACCCATGCCGACCAGGGCAAACACGCCGAAGAACAGCCGCACGGCCCACGGAGGGAGGGTGCGGGACGAAGCCGACGAGATCGGCGTCGTCTCTGCTTCGTTACCGGTCCGACCCCCCAGTATGATGCCGAGCCCGACCGCGACGAAGATCAACGGGATCAGCGCGACCAGGATCATCCAGGGCGAGCCGTGACGCAGCACCGCCTGCGCGGGATCGCGGGCATCGACGTAACAGAAGGCCGCTTCCCCGGCTGGAAAGGTGTCGAGGATCTCCTGGGCGTCCGCGTAGTCGTCTTCGATCACGGCTGTCGGCGCGACACGGTCGGAAGTGTGGGGCTTGCCGCCGAACTCGTAGGAATACCGGATGCGGGGCTGGAACGAGAAGCCGCCCTGGTGGTCGGAGGTTTCCTCGATGCGGCCATCGATCACCGTGCAGGGTGTTTTCTCCCAGAACCGTGTGCGGTTTTCCTGGACCCACGTGTAAGTGATGACTCCGCAGGCCACCATTCCCAAAGCGAAAAACACGAAGCCGAACAACACCTGGAAGCAGGAGAAGCCGTGACGACGATGATCCATGTTCAGATTCTCCCTCTGCACCGGCCTCTCCTCTTCCGTCCGCATGTCTCATCATCTTCATATCACAAACAGGGTAATGAGAGAATGGGTATCCGCGTCATCTGCGGATTGGTTCTCGAAGCGAAACCGTGATAGAATCAAGCCGGCAATGCCGGAGCGGCCGACAGGCCCCGGCGAAACATCGTTCACAAGGAGTGTATATGAAGCGTTTTGCATTCGTTCTGATGGCTGTTCTGGCTACCGCGACGGCGTTCGCCGCCGAAATGGTCGATAATCCGGCGTATGGCATCTGGTCGAAGTTAAAGGTCGGGGCCGAGCTGAAATACAAGCTGGCGTCGGAAGTTTCGAACATGAAGACCGAAAGCGAGATCACCTACAAACTTCTCGAGGTGACCCCCGAGAAGGTCGTCGTGGAAATGGGTGGTGCCACTGTCGTCGCCGGCAACAAGATGGATATGCCCGCAACGAAGATGGACTACCCGGCCAAGGTCGAGAACACGCAGGTGGATCCGAAGCTGGCCGAGATGGTCAAGGCTGACGCGAAGACCACCGAAGAGCAGGTCACGGTGCCGGCCGGCAGCTTCAAGTGCAAACTCGTCGAGTCGACGATGAGCCAGCAGGGCGCTGAAGTGGCGACGAAGATCTGGGCCTCCGACGAAGTGCCCGGAAGTCTCGTGAAGATGGTCACCACCATGACCGCCCCGATGAAGAGCGTCACGACGATGGAGCTGGTCGAGAAGAAACTGCCCTGATAGGCATTCCGTATCAACTGAAAACCCCCTTCCGGGTCTCCGGGAGGGGGTTTTCCATAGGACTCGAGAGCAGTTTCCCGTGTGGCGATCACGTCACGGGTGGGCTTTTCCCGCTTTTGTGGCTGGCTGATTCGCCGTTCCCGGTTTCAGCCAGCGGTCGAACCAGTCGAGGATCTGGCGCAGGCGGTGGATGCGAAGGTCGGCGGGGCCGCTGCGACTCATGCCGTGGCTGGTCGAAGACGGGTAGCGCACCAGCCGGCTCGGGATGCCGCGCAGCTGGAGGGCGGTGAAAAGTTGTTCGGCCTGTTCGATGCTGCAGCGCAGGTCACCCTCGCTGTGGATGAAGAGGGTCGGGGTTTCGATCGCGCCGGCATATTTCAGCGGGCTCTGGTTCCACATTTCTTCAGGGCGGTCCCAGGCGTTGCCGGGCCAGTAGGAGTCGGGAACGGTGGGATAGTCGCTGGTGCCAGCCATGCTGACGAGGTTGCTGACGCAGCGGTCCGAGACGGCGGCGGCGAAGGCGTCGGTGTGGCCGATGATCCAGTTCGTCATGTAGCCGCCGTAACTGCCGCCCAGCACGCCCATGCGCTTCGGATCGACGAAGGAGCGTTTCCGCATCCAGTCGATGACAGCCTGCATGTCCTGCCAGTCGGCGTTCCCCCAGTCGCCGCAGATCCGGTCGGCAAATGCCTCTCCGTATCCCTTGCTGCCGCGGGGATTGCTGAAGACGACGACGTAGCCGGCGGCGGCAAGCGCCTGGAACTCGTGGAAGAACCGGCCGCCGTACTGGGCGTGGGGCCCGCCGTGGATCTCGAGCAGGGCCGGGTATGTTCTCCCGCTCTCGAAACCGATCGGCTTCATGACCCAGAGCTGAACGGGGGTCCCATCGGCGGATTCGACCCAGTGCATCTCGGGCTTCGACAGCGGGACTCCCGAGAGCAGTTCGTGGTTGAAGCGGGTCAGCGGCCGAGCCGAGAGTTCTCCGCCGGCTGATTGTATTCCTATTGCTATATCATCGAGGTCGAGCGGGCTGCCCCGCCGCATGGCGATCCTGGTTCCGTCCGCCGAGAAGCCGCCGAACGAGGCCTGGTCGGGGCCGTCGGTGAGCCATTCCAGCTCCCCGCCGCCGATCGGCACGCGGGCGATCCGTCTCGTTCCCTCGACGCCGGCCTCGAACCAGATCGACCGCGAGTCGGGTGTCCAGTGGAATACCGGCATGAAATCGGCTTCGCGCATGTCGCTCAGGACCGCCGACTCGAGACACACGTCCGCGCCCTCGGTCACGCAGCGCTGGGCGCCGGTCCGGGGGTCGACGAGGAACAGGTGCTGGTTTACCGCGCGCCAGACTTCCTGCCGGCCCATCGTGCCCGAGAAGGCGATCAAGGTGCCATCTGGTGACCAGGCAACGCCGATGCGCATCCCATCGGTCTGGCCGGGAAGGGGCCTGGCGCGGCCGTTCTTCACATCGACGATGACAAGACGGGTCTTCCAGGGCTTCGTGAACGCGTCGCGGTCCTGGTTGGCGACGACGACCAGTTCCCGGCCATCGGGCGACCAGTCGAAACTGCCGATGCCGAGCGGCGCATGGTCGAAGAGTTTCCGGTGCGTGCCGTTCGAGGCATCGACGATAGAAAGAAAATAGCGTGAGGTATTGAAATACCCGTCCCCGTCGAGGCGATACCAGAGGTTGTCCAGCACGCGCGGCGGGGTGCTGAGCCCCTTCGTTTCGCGGTCCTTGCGCGCCTTCTCGGTCCAGTCGGGGTCCTGTTCGCGGAATGAGACGGCGATGCTGCGCCCGTCGGGAGACCACCGGAACTCGCCGATCGAGCCCTCGGGAAAGTTCGTGAGTTGGAGGGCTTCACCGCCCAGCCGCGGGATCATCCAGAGCTGCTGTGGGGATTTGTCGCGGCTGCTGAGGAAGACGATGTGGCGGCCGTCGGGCGAAAACCTGCCATGACCGTCCTTGCCGCCGGTCGTGAACTGGCGGGGCGCGGACCGGCCGTCCGTCGCGACCGTCCAGAGGTTCGCGACGGTCTTGTTCTTGTCGTCGACGTGGCGCCTCGTGAAGAGAATCGTGTCGCCATCGGGGGCGATGCGGCAGTCTTCGACCAGAACGAACCGCGCCAGGTCCTCCGGAGTCAGCGGTTTTCCCGCGGCGGCCTTCTTCGATGCGGTTTTAGCTCCCGGTGCGTTCTTCCGGCTTCCGGAAACGGCTGTTTTGCGGACGGGCATGGTTCGCCCCCTTTCGGTTGTCTCCCACAAGGGTAACCCACGACCCGGTATCCCACAAGACCATGCATTCCCGAGGGGAAACGGGGGAGCGCATCTGCAGACGATGCAAATGATCGAGATGTCGCAGATAAAATACTGAAAGTATTATTATTGATCCCCGTCAAGGCATGTGGCGCAGTGTCCTTTTTCTTGACCTGAAGCCGATCATGGCATATCGTGGCGGTGACGCGCGACACCCCGATACGGGAAGGCCACGCGGGGGAGATACAGAGGAATGACGAAGACGGAACTCGAAGCGAAATTGATCCTTGTCCTCAACTGCGGTAGCAGTTCACTCAAATACGAGGTTTTCCGTATGCCTCACCGGGAGAGCCTCGGACGGGGTCTCGTCGAGCGCATCGGCGAAGAGATCGGCCGGATCGAGCAGAGCACACCCGGTGGCAAGTTCGAACATGAACAGCCGATTCCCGACCACCGGGCCGCGATCGGGCTCGTTGCGGATCACCTGGTTGACGAGCATCACGGGATTCTCGATGACATTCGGGAGATCGCCGGCATTGGTCACCGGGTCGTTCATGGAGGCGAGAAATACGCCTCGTCCGTCGTCATCACGGACGACGTCATCGACACGATCGAAAAATGCGTCGAACTCGCTCCGCTTCACAACCCGCCGAATCTGACCGGCATTCGGGCGGCGAAGGAGCTTCTGCCCGACGTGCCTCAGGTCGCGGTGTTCGATACGGCGTTTCACCAGACGATGCCGCCGCACGCCTACATGTATGCGATTCCCCGGGAGTTGTACGACGAGCATCGCATCCGGCGGTACGGGTTCCATGGCACCAGCCACCGGTATGTGTCTGCCCGCGCTATTGGCCTGATGAAGCGATCGCCCGAGAACACGAACGTGATTTCGGCCCATCTCGGGAACGGCGCCTCGATCACCGCGATCGAAAGCGGTAAATCCGTCGACACCTCAATGGGATTCACCCCGCTCGAAGGACTGATCATGGGAACTCGCAGCGGCGACATCGATCCCGCCATCCTGTTCTACCTCAATGATCGCGGCTATAACGCGAAACAGCTGAACACGATGCTGAACAAGAAGAGTGGTCTGCTCGGTCTTTCCGGTCTTTCGAACGATCTGCGGGACCTCGAAAAGGCCGCCGAAACCGGTCACCCAGCCGCCCTTCAGGCGCTGGAAGCCTACGCGCATCGAGTCAGGCACTATGTCGGCGCCTACATGGCGACGCTGGTCAAGGTCGACCTGTTCGTCTTCACCGGCGGCATCGGCCAGAACGGCTGGAAGATGCGCGAACGGATCTGCCACCGCCTCGAAAACATCGGCATCTTCATGGATTACGAGCTGAACCGCGCCATGGGCTCCCGCGAGGGGATCATTTCGCATCCCTATTCCCCGACGACCATCATGGTGGTGCCGACCAACGAGGAGCTGCAGATCGCCCTTGACGTCTGCGACCTCGTCTTCCCGCCAACCCAGGAATACAAGCGTCGTTCAACAGATGTGAACGTCTGACGAACATACGCCGCAACGAAAGAAGATCGGCAACCTGCCTCCGTTTCCGGGAAAAGGGGCACGCCGGCGCATGCCTCGCCGATGATCGTGCTTCAAGGATTTGCACACGAAACTCAAAAGCCTCGACAGGGGATACCTGTCGAGGCTTTTGAATAGAGGCTTTTGCCTCATCGGTGCCGGAAGTCGGGGTCGAACCGACACGCCTTTAGGGGGCGCGGGATTTTGAGTCCCGTGCGTCTGCCAATTCCGCCATTCCGGCA
>JAGOCE010000452.1 GCA_017998915.1 Candidatus Ozemibacteraceae bacterium | reverse complement strand
GAATCTCGACCCCGACCGGCACTTTGGCAAGGGAATCGGCCAGCGCAGGCGACTCGTGCAGCGGAACATCGTTTTCGCGTGCAAGTTCGACGATACGCTGCGCAAGCAGGCCGCGACCAGATGCAACGACTTTCGGCGCCTCTCCTGCCACGCCGAACTGGTATTTCACGGCTACCGCGATCTCGTCGAACGTCCGTCGCTTCGTCGTCATCTGGCCAAGAATACCATATCAGTCACCATACTCATGCACGGATGTCGAACGCCCGACGCCGCAGCTGAGTGCCAAGTTCCGTTCTGTCGGCCGCGGCTTCCGCCGCTGACGGACCGAGAAATGTCGTTCGCGGGACGAGGTGGCCCACGGTCAGCTTGACCGAAGCCCAGGAAAGTTCGCGCAAACGTGCCTGGAGCGCGGGAAACATGTTTCCCAGAGCCGTTCTGGACTCGGGAGCCGATGTCGAAAAATGCACCCACAGGCCTTTGTCCACCTTGTGAAGCGCGATCTCCATCTCGCCTAGCGACGGAGGATGGACGAGAATCCGAAGGCTGTAACCCTGGTCTTCGCGGCCTTTCGGAGGCACGAACGCTTCTCCTTCCAGAGTGTCGGGAAATTCCTGGCCTTCCCAGAAGATCGGCCATTGAAAATACACGCGGCCCTCATCGACTCCTTGCGGGGCATTCGAAAGCAGTTCCTGGAGTACGAGATTATCGGCAAGCGACGCGGGAAGTTCGGCAGTCGGCTTCGTCGATGATCCGGAGCCGCCGACCAGCTCGAGAAGGTGATCGAGCACACGCCCGGCATTCCAGTTCGCTTTCAGCAATTCCGTTTCTCCCGTGCCAAGTTTCGACAGGAGGGCGGCAAACCGCATATCCCCGCTGACATACGCCTTCAGCAGCGGAAAGGCGGACTCGGGCGCACGGAAGCGCAGCAGCAGCACGAGCGCGTCGAGAGCGGCACGATCGCCGGTTCCCGTGCCGAGTTTCAGCATCATCTCGCTCACCCGGCGGAACCAGTCTCCCGTCAGGGGAATGCCGTGGCGGCGCAACGTCTGGGCAAGGGCGATGTCATCCTGTCCTGGAACAACACCGAGAGACGTGAAGAATTTTTCGATGGCGCCTTCCGCCGTCACATCGGTTTCGGCAGCAAAGGAGAGGACCGTCTGGCCGCCGGCTGTTCGTTCTATACGACCTTGTATACTCTGACCGGCTTCCAGCTTTTCCTTCACTCTCGTCGGAACGCCGTTGAGCAGGATGTTGCTCCCCTTCTCGTCGCTACTGACGACCTCCGCCCGGACCGACTGTCCGGGCGAAAGCGCGAGCGACGGAAGGTCAAAAGAGAGTCGCATTGCGGAACTCCGTCGATGGAAGCAGCGCCTTGACCGGTTTGAACGAGCGGCGGTGGACCGGGCAAGGCCCGAGACGCCGGAGAGCCTCCTGGTGCTGAGGGGTTCCGTATCCCATGTGTTTCGCGAAGCCGTATCCGGGATACTGACGGTCGATCTCCTCCATCACCAGATCGCGCGCCTCTTTCGCGAGAATCGACGCCGCCGCGATCGAAGCACTCAGGGCATCCCCCTTTGCGTAGGCCCGGTGCGGCAGCCTCAGCCAGGGAAGTTTGATGTAATCGAGCAGAACGAAGTCAGGCACTGGTTTCAGGGCATCGAACGCCCGTCGGAACGCGAGCCGCGTCGCCTCGAGAATATTATAGCGATCAATTTCTTCCGGTTCGGCACGGCCGATCCCATAACCAAGGGCTTCGGCCTTGATCGCTTCGAAAAGTCGTCGCCGCTCATCGCGCGAGAGCTGCTTCGAATCATTCAGTCCGTCGATCGAACACGGGGCGGGAAGAATCGCGAAAGCGGCAAAAACAGGACCGGCCCAGGGCCCGCGGCCGGCCTCGTCCCCCCCGGCGATGAGTCGCCAGCCCTCGGAGCGCGCCTCCGTTTCGAGAGCATACATATCATGTTGTTGTTTCATCGGTTCGCCTCATCGAGCAGTTCGAGAAGGGTGACGGTCCGAATTCCATGAGTCCGGAGGCCATCGGCAAAAACGTCACGACACCGTCCGCAATGCGTGACGACGGTATCCGGGGTAAGCCGACGCAGTTCTTCGATTCGGTCGGAAGCAATCCGGCTCGCGACACCAGGCGCCGTTCGAACGAGCCCCCCGCCGGCACCACAGCAAGCACCTTCTTTGGCCGCATTGACCGGTTTTATCGACACCAGTCGCTCCAGCAGACGGAACGGCGCCATGTTGTCCCCTCCTCCGCGAGCATACAGGCAGGCTTCGTGGAAAACAATGCGGTTTTTCAGGAGACATTCCGGCTTCCAGGGCGTCTTCGAGAGAGAGGCGTGGAATTCATCGCCGGTTTTCCAGATTGTTTTCGCCGCTTCGCTCAGATCGCACAGATCCGGAATCATGCGCCAGGCATACCAGCACTCCGGGCAGAGAAACAGGATCCGTTTCGGCGACAGCCGGCCGATCTCTTCGAAAAGCCGCCTGACCGATTCGGCGTAGCCGTCGAGATCGCCGTCCGCTAACGCCGGAAGTCCGCAGCAGCCAACATCAGGCGCAATGGCCTTCCCCAGCCCCGACTGTTCACATAGCCGTCGGGCACTCTGTATCATAGCGGGTTGCGACGAGAGCCGGCATCCGGGAATGAGGAGAACATCGGTTCGATTCTTTTCGAAAGAATCGTCGGCAAAGCGTTCTGGCTGGCATCCACGCCATTCGCGAACGGCGCGTTTCAGCATTCCGAGAAACGCCCCGACTGCGCTACCGTCAGGTCGGTTCCAATGATCCGACATCTCCATCAGGCCGAGAAGGCGTCTTCCGACCGGGTGTCGAGCGGCGATACGCCGGGACCATCGTCGCACTCGCGCCTTGGGCGAAGCATTGCCATGCAGCGCACGGCCGATCGTCGTCGCCAGGCCGGTTTCGACCTTGTTCGGGCAGGTCGTGCGGCATGTCAGGCAGCCGGCGCACATCCCGAGCGACGCTTCGACCGCATTGGCGGGTATCGTACGGCCCGCCTCGACCGACTGGAGAAGCGCCAGGCGGCCGCGCATGTTCGCCGTTTCGGTACGTTCGAGGCGGTATACGGGGCAGAAAGCCATGCACGCGCCGCATTTCACGCAGTTGGCGAGCTCACGCCGGAGCCTTTCGCGAAGGCATTCCCTCGACTTCAGCCGTATCATTCCGGCGGCCACCAGTCCCCGGAAAAAGACCGAGGCGATTTCGCATATGTTATTTTATATACCATGGTTAATAATTCGTCCTACGGAATGAAGACCGCCCGTTCGTCC
>JAGOCE010000451.1 GCA_017998915.1 Candidatus Ozemibacteraceae bacterium | reverse complement strand
TCCATGAAATTCAGGAAAATCCGGCTTCCGGAAACGCCGAGGTGCTTCGTGACGATGCCTGAGAGCGCTTCGCTGATCGCTTTGTTCTTCTGCGTCGAAAAGCCGCCGATGCTGCGCAGTTCGATGAATGCAGACGGCTCGTCGGTGCCGGACATGCGCATGTCAGCTTTCCCGACAGCGACCATGACGTAGGTTTCGGGTTTCCCGAGTAGTCTGGAAACGGCCTGCGAAAGCTCTTCGGCAAGCGCGGCGGCCTTCGCGGGCGTTTCGGGGGCGGAGCTGGTCAAACGAAGAAACGGCATATTTTCCTCCTCTGAGCGTTTATCCATTCTTGCACGGCGCAAGCCAATTCCTCGATCGAGTTCGTGCTGAGCAGGGCAGGCTTCGACAAGCTCAGGGCGAACGGATGGCTTTGTTTCTGCAGACTTTGATAAGTATCGCATATCCTGGAACCGTTTGGCAGGTTGCCCTCGGGCGGCTGATGGAGTAGATTGACGTCGATTGATACCACCCGATGAACGTCACAGCAGGAGGACGGCATGCTTCCTTTTGAAACCCCAATGGACAAGCTGATTCACGGCGGGTCTCCCCTCACTCGCAGTCCGGAATGGCGCGCGCTCAAGGACCATCATCAGAACGTCCGCCACATGCACATGCGCGACCTGTTCTCCCAGGATCCGGACAGATTCGCGAAATACAGCGTCGAGTTCGAGGATATCCTCGTCGACTACTCGAAGAACCGCATCACCGACTCGACGATGCCGCTTCTGATCGCCCTGGCGAAGGCATCGGGGGTGAAGGATGCGGCCAAATCGATGTATCGCGGCGACCGCATCAACTGGACCGAGGGTCGCGCGGTCCTGCACATCGCGCTTCGCAACCGGTCGAACACGCCCATCTTCGTGGACGGCGAGGATGTGATGCCAGCCGTCAACGCCGTTCTCGAGCGGATGCGCCTGTTCACCGAGCGGCTGCGTTCCGGCGAATGGCGCGGCTACACGGGGAAGCCCATCAAGACTGTCGTCAACATCGGTATCGGCGGCTCCGACCTCGGCCCCGTGATGGTCTGCGAGGCGCTCAAGCCGTATGCGAAGGGCGGTCCGGCCGTGCGATTCGTATCGAACGTCGACGGAACCGACTTTTACGAGAAGACGCGCGATCTTGACCCGGCCGAAACGCTGTTCGTTGTGGCGTCAAAGACGTTCACCACACAGGAAACGATGACCAATGCTCACACGGCGCGCCGATGGCTGCTCGCCGCGCTTTCCGACGAGAAGGCCGTGCGGAATCATTTCGTGGCCCTCTCGACGAACCGAAGGCTGGTGGAACAGTTCGGCATCGATCCGACCAACATGTTCGAGTTCTGGGACTGGGTCGGCGGCCGGTATTCGTTCACGTCGGCCATCGGCCTGCCGATCGCCTGCGCCATCGGGTTCGATCGATTCGTCGAAATTCTCGAGGGCGCCCATGCGATGGACCGGCACTTCATGGAGGCACCGCCCGAGAAAAACATCCCGATGATCCTGGCGCTGTTGGGTGTCTGGTACAACAATTTCTTCGGCGCCGAGTCTCACGCGATCCTGCCGTATGACCAGTATCTGAGCCGCTTTGCCGCGTATTTTCAGCAGGGCGACATGGAAAGCAACGGCAAGCGCGTCGACCGGGAGGGTAATCCCATCGAGTATCAGACCGGGCCGATCATCTGGGGTGAACCCGGAACGAACGGCCAGCACGCGTTCTACCAACTGATTCATCAGGGAACGAAGCTGATTCCATGCGACTTCATCGGTTGCGTCAACTCCCAGAATCCGATTGGCGACCATCATCTCAAGCTGATGGCCAACTTCTTCGCCCAGACCGAAGCCCTGATGAAGGGAAAGACGGAAGACGAAGTCCGGGCCGAGCTCAATGGCTCCGGAATATCCGACTCACAAGTCGAAATGCTTGTTCCGCACAAGGTATTCCCGGGAAACCGGCCCACCACCTCGATTCTCGTGAAAAAGCTGACGCCGCGCGTGCTCGGCAGCCTCGTTTCGATGTACGAGATGAAAATCTTCGCGCAGGGGATCATCTGGCGCATCGATAGCTTCGATCAGTGGGGCGTCGAGCTGGGCAAGGTGCTGGCAAAGGCCATCCTGAGCGAAGAAGAGGAGTTCATCTCGGGCCAGGAGCCCGACCTGTTCCACCACGACTGCTCGACGCAGTCGCTCCTCCGCTACTTCGCAAAGAACCGTGAATGACCGGCATTTGGCAAAGGGGCGGTTCGGGGTTATACTTAGAGTGAAGGGCAGTGAAGGGAGTCACACATGAAAATCACGAATGGTACCCCGAATCTCCTCAGGGAATCGATCGCCAGAGCCGATTCCGCGGCCGGCACCATGAACGCCGATCCGGTGAAGGGCATGACCGATCTCATGCAGTCCGAAAACGGCGTCAAGATGGCCACCAAGCTGATCAAGGCCAAGGACGAGATGCTCGGCACGATCCTCGACATGAAAGCCTGACAGAAAGCGAGTTTTCGGGGCGGGAATCCGACGATTCCCGCCCTTACTTTTTTCCCGAAATCCGGCTGTTCGCGCGGGCAACCCCGTAGGCGGCCATCGAGCCGAGGATGAGCCCTGCGCCGAAAACGGCGTTTCCGGACGGCCATTCCCCCGCTCCGAGACCGGCCCAGATCGGATTGAGGATCGCTTCGAGCATCGCGAACAAGATGCTTTCGACGGCCGTCACATACCGGATGCCGACGAGGAAGATCACGTACGGCAGGGCAAGCTGGAACACGCCGAGCGCCGATATGACCGCCCATTCCGTCATATCGGCAGGTATATCACGCATCATCGATGTCGAGCTGAACAGGATGACGAGGAGGTTTCCGGCGGCGAGCGCGGGAATGCCATCCCAGCCATCAGCCCTCCGGATGGGCCGTTCCGGAACATCCGCCGCGTCCGCGGGCTCGGGAACGGCTTCACGCGAGAGCCGGCGGAGAAACAGGGTGTTCAGCCCGCAGGCCATACCAGAGACGATGGCATAGATGATCCCGAGCCGGCCTTCGAGGCTGAGCCGGTCGAGAAAGAAAAATGCCATGCCGGCCAGACAGGCCGTCATCATCAGCCACTCCCGGCGCGAGACGATTTCGCCGAGGACCAGTCGCGAGAACACGGCCACCCACAGCGGGGCGGTGTATTGGAGAACGATCGCGTTTGCCGCCGTCGTCATGCGGGTGGCCGAGATGAACAGCATCACCATCGCGGCATACGACAAGGCCGAGCCGAGCATCACCCGCCTCGTGCCCGGCCTGACGGCGAC
>JAGOCE010000450.1 GCA_017998915.1 Candidatus Ozemibacteraceae bacterium | reverse complement strand
GCTTCAGGCGGGAAGCAGATTCGAGATACTTTTTCTTGAGCACTTCTGTCGCGGTTTTCACCCGCTCGGGTTCGTCGAATGCCGCCAGTTCACGAAGAAGTTCGACAACCGGCTGCACGTACTCGGCCGGCTTCGCTTTTGCGAGAGCTGTTTCGATCTCCTGCGTCCGCTTGGTACGCCATGCCTTCAGCGATGCTTCTATGACGGAAGATATCTCTTTTTCTTCGTCGCTGCCGGCCTCGACAAGACCTTTCATGGCGTGTCTGATCTCCTGCGCGTCCTCGTCGGTCCGGACCTCGGTGGCCTGCTTCCTGACAGCTTCGAGGGCGGAGGCCCGGAACGATGCGGCTTGCTCGGCTTCGCCGAGCTTCGACAGTTCATCGAGCAGAGCCTGAATTGCCCCTCCGCCCTTTGCTGCCGGGTTCTTCACCAGTTTCGAAAGGTCTGCCGACACATCGGTGATCCGCTTCTGTTTGGCAGCCTGGGCCGCACGCTCCGCGACCCGTTGAGAGAGGAACGATGCCTCGGAGGCGACTGTGTCGGGCTGGATACCTGTTTTGCGGCATTCCGCCAGAATCGCCATGGCGGATTCGGGACTCGAGTCTCGACGGTTTTGCGCAGCGCTCAGATACCTGACGAAGACGGCTTGCCGAAGCTCCGCAGCGGCGGAGGCAGCGGCGAACGCCGTTTCCATCTCACCGATGCGCTTTATCACCCCGTCGATGGGGGCGGGGGGGACGAGCGAGCCAATCTCTGTCGACAGGATGCCGACCTGCTTTTCGAGTTCGGCGGCGCGCTTGCGCTCCGCATCGGCAGCGTCGCGGGCGGAGATGAGTCGTTTGACGGACGATGTTTCGGAGGCGATGAGATCGGCGCTCACTCCGGTTTTCCCGCATTCCGCGAGTATGGCGAGCGCCGTGTCCGGATCGGTGTCGCGGATGCCTTGCGCGGCGGACAGATACTTGTCGAAGATCGTGCGCCTGAGATTCGCGGCATCGGAAGCGGCTGCGAGCGTCGTTTCGACCTCGCCGATCTTCGTCAGCAGCGCATCGACCGGCGCTGGGGGGTGGATTGATTGTATCTCCGCCGATATATCTGAGAGGCGTTTTCCGAGAGCTGCGGCCCGTTCGGCGGCGGCACGCTCGCTTGCGATGAGATCCTCGGACTGCCTGAGGCGATCGCCAAGGCCGGGAAGATCGGGAAAGATGCCGGAGGCACGTTTCATCGCCTCGACGGCCTCGGATTTCTTCCCGGTTGCCTGAAGGGTTTCCGCGGCTTCGAACAGTCTGGCCGCTGCTGCGCGGCGGTATGTGTCGGCGGTCGCTCGTTCGCCCTTTTGCGCGAGCGTGTCGCACAGAGCAATGAACGCCGCAGGATCGGATGTGGGGGTGAAAGCCCTGGACGCCTCATCGAGTCGGGCGACCAGGTCGGCTGTTTCCCGAGTCTGGCGTAGACGCGCCTGCTCTTCCTCCTGCCGTTTGCGGGCTGCGGCGACCCGCTCGTCGATGCCCGGCGTCGAGGAAAACCGCTTCCGGATCTCTTCGAAGAACTCCAGGGCCCTGGTCGGATCGCTCGCCAGCTCGGCGTCACCAGAGGAGAGAAAGGTTTCGATCCAGGCAGACTCGATCGATGTCGCTTCTGTGGCGAGCCCTTCCTGGTGAAGCCCGCCCAGGAGGCTGGCCAGTTCCTCGGTTCCAGAGCCCGGGAGAATGAGGGGAAGTAGTTCGCGTGATCGCTTCACGAGTCCGGCACGGTTTGCTTCCGCAGCGATCATGGCGTCGATCGACGCCTTGACGCTCGCAAAGCCGCCGGTCGCGGTTGCGTTTCCGGGATCGATCTGCCTCGCGAGGTCATACAGGCTGAGAGCGGGCGAGGCGTTTCCTGCCGCGACACTCGCCCGGGCTTTCTCGGAAAGAAGCTCTGCCAGCCTTCCCCGGAAGGGAACAACGGCTTCGGAACCGCCGGGCTCGGACTCGAGTTCGGTGAGGGTTCGGACCGCCTCCTGGAGTTGGCCGGCGGCGAGCTGCTGTTCGAGCTGGGCTTTGAGAAGGGCCAGGAGTTTCGCGTTGTCGGGCCTTCCGAGGAATAACGTGTAGGTGAGGGCGGCCGCGATGGCGATGCCGCCTGCGCCGAGCCAAGTGGACCGGCGCATCAGGAAAGAGCCGGCCGTCGCCTCTTCTGCGCCCGAGAGAAGCTCCTGCAGACCGCTCGTGCGAATGCTGCGTGATTTTCGCCGCGTTGCCGGAAGGGCCTGGTTTGGACCGAGATGCGCCTCGACATACACGTCGAGTGCCTGGATGAGCTCGTCGAGGCGCGGCCGGGCGGTGGGGGATTTGTCGAGCATCTTCCTGACAAGGGGAAGGAGGGGAGCAAACGACTCGTCGGGAATCAGCACGCTCGCGGGCAGGGTCGCATGAACGTGTTTCATGGCGATCGAGAGTTCGGGATTTTCGGCGTTGTCGGGCTTGAAGGGCGTTTCGCCGTAGATGAGCTCCCAGAAAATGACGCCCATCGTGTAGACGTCGGATGCGGGCGTGAGGTCCTTGACACCCATGCACTGTTCGGGAGACATGTACTCGGGCGTCCCCATCGTGATGCCCGTTTTCGTGATGTTCGACGACGACTTGGCGATGCCGAAATCGAGCACTTTCAGCATGCCGGCCCGCGTGACCATGATGTTCGACGGCTTCAGGTCGCGATGAATGATACCGCGTGCGTGGCAGGCCGCGATTCCCTCGAACAGCTGGAGCATGAGCGCCGGAACATTCCGCCGTTCCTTGAGCAGGTTCTGCTTCAGCGACGAGAGCGAGACGCCGTCGATATACTCCATTACCAGGAACGGCCGGCCGGATTCGGGGTCGATCGCCGACGCGTAAATGTTCATGATATTCGGATGGCCGACCGTGGCGAGCAGCTGGCCTTCGCGGATGAATCGTTCGACCAGTGCTGTATCTCGGGCGTTCGACTCGTTCATCAGCTTGATCGCGACCTGGCGGTTCAGGGACGTGTCGAGTGCGAGGAAGACCGTTCCCATGCCGCCGCTTCCAAGCTCGCGCTGGATCTGGTAGATGTCGCCGATGAGCCTGACCGCTCCTCTCCGGCCGGAGACGGACGAGGGGACGGCGGGGATCGGGCCGGTCGCAGTGGGCGGGATCGTGCAGACGAGCTCTTTGCGGAGCGCCTCCATGACCTCGCTCACTTCGGGACGGTCATCCGGTTTTTTTGCCAGCATGCGGCCGAGCAGGTCGGCAAACCGGCTGATGGAAGGATTTGATGTGATGATCTCGATGGGCGGGGGCTCGTTCAG
>JAGOCE010000057.1 GCA_017998915.1 Candidatus Ozemibacteraceae bacterium | reverse complement strand
TTTGCGCCGTCTCTCCTTCGCCGGGCGTCGGCAGCTCGATGACGAGGGGAAAACCCATCCTCCGGGCCTCTCTGAGGGTGGCCCCGATCTTCGTCAGGACCTTGGCTGGATCATCCGCCTCTTTCATGAGCCGCCCTGTCAGTCTGCCGGCCAGCTCCGGCGATCCGACGAAGAGGAACGACAACGGCGGCCCGAAGGAACAGGTGTCCGGATACATTGCCGGATCGAGTGCAGCTTTCACGCATGCAGTCTCCCACGTCTCACGCTCCCTGGCCGTCGCAACCTTCGTCGATGCCAGGAGAGCGGCGGCCGAGGCGGCGATCAGAGGCAGGAGATCGACCTTCCGGCTTCGAGAGGCGAACGACGACGTCTTCGAATGTTTGGGCAGAAGCTTTTGCGCCGACGCGAACAGTATTTTTGCCGGCTCTCGTACGGAAGCCGGATCGAGCCGTGCAAGCGCCTCGAGAAGGATCGCCACGCCCGTCGTGCCGGCATACTGGCTGACCGACTCGGGCAGTTCGCCCTTTCCGGAAGGTGCGAACGCCGCGGGAACGAGCTGTTTCAGGGCAACGCGAATCCGCCCCGCATCCTCCGGCCGGGCCATGCCATGAGCCGCGATGGCGAAAGTCGGATACTTTGGATAATCGACTCGAGAAATTATAGAAATCAGTATACCAAAAGGATCGACTGCCACCCGCCCCAGCACACGGCACAGCCATCCAGCCTCCGCCGACAACCCAGGTTTCAGCTTTCGCAGTCTTGCCGCCGCGCTCCTCGCCGCGTCGACCTGATTTCGTACCAGTTCGGCAAGCGCTTCATCGTCATGAAGCCGCTCCAGCAGATCCCCGACCGGGTTCTGCGTTCGAGATGTTCCAGCCATGCTTCCCTCTCCGTGCAAGTCAACGATTGCATCAGGGTATCCCGTCCCCTACGCGACTGTCACGAAAATGCGTCGTTCCGGTGTGGGGGAGAATTTCATTTGGGTGGAAAAGAAAAAATGGTGCGTTTCATGGGATTTTCCTGTGATAAACTCAGGGTGGTGAATGAGAACATCGTCATTCGCCGATTCCCGGAGTTGTCTTTCTTACAAGGAGTTCGCCGGTGGCGGCAGATGCACTGACCTTCTATTTCGATTTCACGTGCCCCTATTCCTATCTCGGGTGGGAGTTGCTTGAGAGAAAGCGTCGCGTCCAGCCGTTCCAGGTGAAACTTGTCGGTATCGGGGCCAACCCACCGGGAAACCCCGGGCTACTCGGTCGGGAACTCTGGAGCGATGCCCGCTGGGCAGAACTTCATGCCATCGCCGGAAAATTCGATCTCGTCATCAACAAGCCGTCGGCGTCGGCGTCGTCCCAAGTCGCGCTGCGCGGGCTCAGCATGTATGAAGGATTCGGCCTGACGGATTATGTATCAGGTGTTTTCAAGGTGTTTTTCCGGGATAACATCGACATCTCCTCTCCAAAAATGCTCGTGGAGCACCTTCAGCTGAACGGGATCGACACCCTGCCGCTTCTGAACGCCCTGAAGGATCCCGAAACGCTCAAAAAAGTCGAGGATGACTCGCTGCTCTGGGGGCACGCACGCATCAGGACCATCCCCACCCTCCAGTTCGACGCCGAACGGCTTGCCGGCCTGTTCGACCAGCGGGCCATCGATAATTTTCTCATCACACTGGATATCTGAAACCACCATGACATTCACCTACGAGTATCCACGGCCGACGGTCACGGTCGACGCCGTCGTTCTCCGCCCCGACCGGGACTTCACCCGCATCGAGATCCTGCTGATCAGGCGAGGGCACGAGCCGTTCACAGGGTGTCTCGCCCTGCCTGGCGGCTTTCTCGAGATGGACGAGGCGCCCCTGACGGGTGCGGCCCGCGAACTCCAGGAAGAGACGGGCATAACGGGAATTCCCCTCGCGCCGCTGTTTGCCTGCGGCGAACCCGGTCGTGACCCACGCGCGCGGTGCATCACCCTCGTCTACGGAGCGCTCGTTTCCGGGGCCAACCTCGCCCCTCGGGGCTCCGACGACGCCGACGAAGCCTCCTGGTTCCCTCTCTTCGACCCGCCCAAGATGGCGTTCGACCACGCCCGCGCCATCCGGGAGATCACGGCCGGACTCCGGTGGCAGGCGCGCACCGCCGTCATCGGCCGCACCTGTCTGCCCGACACCTTTCGGCCGGAAGCCCTCCGGGCGCTTCACGCCCTTGTCTGCCCCGAATCCGCGCAGGGCGACGATCCCGCGGAACGCGGCCTCCGCCTCGGACTCCTGAAACCTGCGGGAACGACCGGCGAACTCCGGTTCTCGATTCCCCCCCAGACGGATCCCGACTGGCATCCCCTGCCCTGGTGATGCGCCGTCGATGAACCCGAACTCCCTCCTCTTCCCGACCTACCGGGCGTTCGTCCAGAGCATCCGGAAGCGGGGCGCCAGATTCGCCGCCCTTCTCACCGGCGGCGGCGTCTTCACGGCGTTCGTCATTTATTTTGCTTTATATAAATTTCTTGCCTATGTTTCGAAGGCCCCGATGCTGGGAGCCGTCATCGGCCCGATGATCGGCGGTTTGCTGGTGTCGAAGCTGCTCGAGATGCTGTATCTGGCGCTGTTCATCATGATCGTCTTCAGTAGCGTCATCGCCGCGTTCTCCTCGTTCTACCTCGACGACGAGATCCGCCTGCTGATGTCGTCGCCGATCTCCTCCGCCCGCATCTTCTGGTCGCGGTTCGTCCTGATGGTGGGCGAAAGCAGTTGGATGGCCGCGGCGTTTTTCCTTCCCGTCTTCCTCGCCTTCGCCACGGCGGCCCAGGCCCCTCTTTGGGCATATCTGATCTATCCGCTCTATATCGTTCTCTTTTTGCTCGCGCCCAACCTGGTCGGAGGGCTTCTCGCGCTGTCGCTGGCGACGCTGTTCCCGATCAGGCAGATGCGCAAGGTGTTCCAGTTCCTCTCGGTGATGGTGCTGGCGGCGATGGTGTTTTTCTTCAGATACATGGAGCCCGAAAAGCTGCTCAACCCGAGTTATTTCGGCAGCGTGTCGAACTACATCCTCAACCTCCAGAACCCGCTCACGAAGATCGGGCCGAGCGCCTGGATGCACACCGCGACGCGGACGCTGTTCGAGGGCGACCCGCTCGTCAGCCTCAGGCAGCTTCTTCCCCTGCTGGCCCTGCTCGGAATCGGCCTCCTCGTCATGCATTTCCTCGCGCGCTCGTTCTACCGGCGAAGCTGGCAGATCTCGCTCGAAGCCGTCGAGAACCAGGTGCTGGGCCTCGAGTGGCTCCGCCGGGTGCTCATCATTCCCCTGCGGTTCGCCTCGCCCGAGTTCCGCGTCATCGGGCAGAAGGAGATCACGGTGTTCTTCCGCGACCCGGCGATCTTTTCCCAGATTTTCATGATGGCGGCCATCATCTTCGTCTATGGGTACAACCTGACGATCCTGCCGCTGAAAGACCTTCCGTCGCTGTATTCCGGCGAGATCAACGATACCATGGTCTATTTCAACGGTCCTTTCATCGGCTTCATCATGGCGGCCGTCGCGATGCGTTTCGTCTACCCGTCGATCAGCATGGAGGGGCGGGCGTTCTGGGCGGTCAAAGCCTCCCCCGTCCCCGCGACACGGCTGCTCCAGGTCAAGTTCATCCTGTATCTCGTGCCCATGATGATGCTCGGCCTCCTGTTATGCTTTATATCAAATAGAATATTTTCCGTCACCAATTCATACCTGTTCCTGATCAGTTTCCTGAACGTATTCATGATGTCGATCGTCATCACGGGCCTCGCCATCGGCCTCGGCACGGTCTTCGCCAGGTTCGACGCCGACAACCCCCTCAAGATCTCCGGCTCGTTCGGCGGCTTCGTGTTCATGATCAGCTGCGCTCTCTACGTGTTCAACCTGCTCGCGCTCGAAGCCTACCCGATGTTCAGGATGTATTTTTACCGCTATTATCCGATCGCCGGCGCGGGAAGCCGGCTCCTCATTTTCCTCTCCTTCGCGCTGCTGATCTTCTGCAGCGTGCTCTGGACGATCGTGCCGCTGATCCAGGCACGGGACACAATCGAACGCTATGAACCAGAATGAACCTGCCATCTCCCTGACCGGAATCGGCAAGCACTACGGCGATTTCGAAGCGCTGAAGCCGACGTCGCTCGACATCATGCCCGGCGAATTCTTCGGTTTTCTCGGCCCCAACGGCGCCGGCAAAACAACGATGATCCGCATCATCACGGGCATCATCATTCCGACCTGCGGCTCGGTGCGCATCTCCGGCCACGATGTGGCGAAAGACCCGGACGCGGCGAAACGTCGCATCGGCTACATTCCCGACAGGCCGTATCTCTACGAGAAGCTGACGCCGCTCGAGTATTTCGAGTTCGTCGCCGGCCTGTACACGCTCACTGACGATTTGTGGAAGCAGCGCAGCGAGGACCTGCTGAAGCTGTTCAAACTCTGGGAATGGCGGAACGAGCTGATCGAGAGCTTCTCTCACGGCATGAAGCAAAAGGTCGCGATGTGCTCGGCGTTCCTGCACGACCCCGACATCATCATCGTCGACGAGCCGATGGTCGGCCTCGACCCCAAGAGCGTCAGGCTGGTAAAGGACATCTTCAAGGAGCAGGTGAAGAAGGGCAAGACGATCTTCCTCACCACGCACACGCTTTCCGTCGCGCAAGACCTCTGCTCGCGGATCGGTATCATCAACCGGGGAAGCGTGATCGCCCTCGGCACCGTCGAGGCGCTCCGCATCCAGTCCGGTTCCGACTCCACCGATCTCGAATCGGTGTTCCTCAAGCTGACCGAGGAAGAGGCCGAGGAAGCGATGAGCCACCACCCGACCCCGTCCTGACATGTCGCGCCGAACCGGAATCCTCCTGCTCCTGGTGATGAACTTCGTCTGGGGCGGCTCGTACGCCGTGGCGAAGTGGGCGCTCCAGTTCATGCCTCCCGCCATGCTTCTCATGTCGCGGTTTCTGCTCGGCGGACTCGTTCTGCTGCTGGTCGCCCCGCGCCCCCTCCCGCGCATCTCCCGGCGCGACTGGCTCGGTGTGACACTCGTCGGCGCCCTCGGCATCACGCTGGCGTTCCTGCTGAACTTCTGGGGCCTCCAACGCACGACCGCGACAAAAGCCGCCATCGAGATCACCCTCGAGCCTATCATCCTGGTGCTTCTCGCGCGGATGTTCCTCGCCGAGCGGCTTCATCCGAGAACGATGGCGGCGCTGGCAATCTCGCTTTCGGGCACGTTCCTGCTGCTGCTGGGCGGCAAGGACGCGGCGACGCTCTGGAAGGAGATCGTCGGCGCCGGGGAACTGCTCGGCGACATTCTCGTCCTGTTCTCGGTGGCTCTGGGCGGGGTGTACACCGTGATCAGCAAGCCGGTGTCTCGCCGGATCGGGGCGATGTGGACCACGGCGCTCAGCAGCCTCATCGGCGCAGGCCTCACGGTGCCCCTGGCGGTCTGGGAAATCGGCGCCGGCCATGTGATACAATGGAACACTGGGCTCGTGCTGGCCATCCTGTTCCTCGGCCTGATCTGCACCGCCCTCGGATTCGCCCTCTGGAATCTCGTTCTCATCGACATGCCCGCGGGCATCATGGCGGTGACGCTCAATATACAACCGCTCGCGGGAATCATCATCGGGTGGCTATGGCTTGGCGAGACGATGACGCTCACGGGATACGCAGGAACCGCCCTGATCCTGGGCGGCGTCTCGCTCCTCCCCGTGGAAGCCCCGCCCGCAGCGCCGACCCCGACGCCCGTTTCCGCCTGATCGCCCGAAGGGCAGGCATCTTTCGCCCCGCATCATCCGGATGAGGTGAGCGATGCACTGTTACGAAGCCTTCCATTGCGACCGGACCGACTGCCCCATCCGCCGGAACCGGATCAAGCGATGCTGGCAGTGGTTCGGCGAGAATGGCACGGAGAGCGCCGACGACTGTCCCCATGCCCCATGCTCGACCTGCCATTACCGGATGGGCTGGGAGATCGGTCTCATCGGGGAAAGCCTGTTCCCGCCGGATCAGCCACCCGAACCCGAATCGGTCATTCCCTCGCCCCTGCCGCCGGCCAAGCCGGAAGAGGCGCCGGAGCCCTCCCGAGTATCCCGAAAGACGGCGGAGCCCATTCCCGAAATCGCGGGCAAGCCCGGCATGCGGTTCTGCTGGGAAGTCCTGCCGTGCCCGAACCCGCACTGCCCGGTTCGGGAACGGCGCATCATCCGGTGCTTCAAATTTTTCGAGCCACGCGGCATGGAGGCCAAGCTCGCCGTCACCTGCGGCGAGCGAACCTGCGACGCCTGCCACTACCGCGCGGGCTGGGAGATCGGCACCATCAGCGAGGAATTGTTCGAGGACGTGCTCGCCGAGAAGCGGCTGAACATCGCTCGTGCCGACCGGATCAAACGACACACGCTCGTCGAGATGTATCTCGACGAACTGTCGCGAAAACCCCTGACGCGGAAGGAAGAGCAGGACCTGGCGCGGAAGATCGCCGGCGACCGTGATGCAAACGAGCTTCTGCTGACGGCCAATCTGAAACTGGTCACCCGCATTGCCGCCGGGTATTCGAATCGCGGCCTCAGCATCATGGACCTCATCCAGGAAGGCAACATCGGACTGATCAAGGCGGTGGCGAAGTTCGATTATACGCTTGGATATAGATTCTCGACCTACGCCGCATACTGGATCAGATATTACATGCAGAAAGCCTTCAGCGAGCAGGGCCGGGTCGTGCGCGTCCCGCACCACCTGCTCGCGGTCGCGCACAAGATCCGGCGCAGCATGCGAGAGCTCGAGGCCGAGCTTCTCCGGGCCCCCACCCTGCGCGAGCTGTCGCAGGTCCTCGACCTCGAGGAAGACAAGGTTCTCGAAATCATCCGGATCACCCAGACGCCGGTCTCGCTCGAGGCGGGCAGCCCGTCCGAAGACGACAACGGGGAATCCGCTCCCGAGTATTTTCTCGCCGACCGCAGCCAGCTGTCACCCGAGGAAATCGCCCTCGAGCAGGCGAAGGCAGAGGCCTGCCGCAAGGCGATCTCTCTGCTTCCGGACCGTCAGCGCGAGCTCGTCGAGTTGTACTACGGTTTCCGCGACGAAGTCCCGAACCTCGCCGAAATCGGCCGCCGCATGGGCATCTCCCGCGAACGGGCCCGCCAGATCCTGAAAGAAGCCCTCGAAGTCCTTGGCCGCCACGAGTTCGTCGCCTCCCTGCAGGATTTCCTGGCGTAGGGGCATGAGCAAAGAGTTCTCAACCGCTGAGCCACTGTCCTGGTGGGTGTAATTCCTTTTGAGAACCGATCCGAAGATGGCGCTTCGTGTGAACACGAACCTCAGCACATCGCTTCCATTCGATGTATACTGTACACATGTGAGAAAGACGGCGGCGTCCCGAGCGCGCCGTGGGAAAGGAACGAACGAATGAACCTGCGCACGATCCTGGGGGTCACTCTTGCGGCGGTTTCCTGCCTGGTTGCACCGGCTGTCGATGCGGCACCGGGAGCGGACAAGGTCGATCGCATCCAGCTGGTGAACAACAACCATGTTCCGCAGAAGCTGCTCGTGGTGTACACCTATGGAAACGGCCCATTCGTCAAGGACCTGTTCAAGGTCGTCAAGCAGATCAACGAGCTGGACCGGCTGCCCGAGAGTGACCGGTTGAAACTGCACATCGTGACGTCGGGCGGCGATCCCGTGAAGGATCTGGGGATCAGCGCCGAGGATGCGACCCGGTATGTCGAGATCAACCCGACGTTCAAGTCGAGCGACATCTGGATGCAGGACTGCATGGAACTGTGCTCCGCATGGGCTGACGGGAAGCGTCTGCAAGCGGTCTTCGACAGTAACCGCGGGCGCGGGCTTGCCGGACTGCCGAAAGCTCTCGCCAACCTCTGGGATCTCGTCTATTTCAAGAATCCGGCGACCCAGATGTCCCACGGGGATTACGGCGGCAACCTGGAAGTGACGCCGTTCGACGACATCATGGTCGCCGGCAACACGATCACCGGCCCCTGCAAAGCCTACTTCGAGAAACTCGGGTACGCCGGTCGCCTCGCGACACCCGACACCCGCTGGCTGACAGTAGGACATATCGATGAATATATTTCATTCATCCCCACCGCCCATGCCCCCGGCGGATACTCGATCGTCAAGGCCGATCCGGCCTACGCGCTCGAACTTCTCACCAACATCGACGACGGCGAACTCGACCGGCTGAACCGTTCCGACCGCGAGTTCCTGCTCCGCGTGAAGCGTGTTCTCAACGCCCGGCTCGATGATCCCGACGCGGGCCGCGGGACGGCCGAGGGCGATTTCGTCACCCTGAACCGGGCGATCGGCGAAATCATCGACAAGAACGTCGGTGAGCTGAAACAGTTCATCCGCACTGCCGCGAACGACCCTGACCGCGACATCGCGGAGGTGGCGTGGCCGTCGCTGTATGAAGGCCGCGGCGGGGTCCGGCCGACCGGCTGCTGCGCCTTCCTGCCCGGGGTCGTGAACCTGACCGTCGTTCGCAACCATCTGCTGGTGCCGGCCTGCCACATTCCGAGCTTCGACCGCGTCATTGAGGCCCGGTTCCGTGCCCAGGGGAACACCGTTCATTTCATCGACGACGAGCCGTATCATACCTCGATGGGCGAGATCCACTGCGGTACGAACGTCCTCCGAGACCCGGTTCGCACGATTCTCACCAAGCGGCAGGTAGAGGCGGTCCAGTCCGTGAGAGCCCGCTTCCGGAGCATTCACAAGGACTGACACGCGTTGTTCGATACAGCCAGGGCGCATCGCGATGCGCCCTACGGTCCGATGAATGAATTCCGCTTCACCCGTGGCTGAATTTTGCCGCTTCACCTGCATGACATCTGTTTTCCCGGTTTGTCCGGGAAATGGCAATCACCGTTTTCAAGGGTTTGACATCTCTCCGAAGGGCTGGTACATTGAGTCGCTTTTGCCGGGGTACGCCCCGGCGGTCGATAGACAGTGGTTACTCGCATCAGGAGAAGAATGATGAGTCAGAAACTGGTCGTGGTGTTCGGCGTCGGCCCTGTCGGACAGGGACTGGCGCAGGCCGTGGCGATGTCCGGCTGCGACGTCGTGCTGATCGATGAGGCGGCCGACAAGCTCAAAGACAGCCTGGTCAGGATCACGCAGGCGCTCGATTCCGAAATCGCCCGCTGGGGGCTTACCGAGGGCGAGAAGAAGGCGGTTCTGAACCGCATACGCACCTCAACGGATCTGAAGGAGGCGGCGAAAGCAAGCCACGTCATCGAGACGATCCCGGAAGGTCTCGAAGGCAAGCGCCAGCTGTTTTCCAAGCTCGACGGCATCTGCCCGGTCGAGACGCTCCTGATCACCAATTCGGCGACGATCACCGTCACCGACACGGCGGCAGGCATGAAGCACCCCGAACGGCTGATCGGCATGCACTTCCTCAATCCCGTCCGCAAGACTCCCGTCGTCGAAGTTTCCCGAGGCACCCAGACCAGCGATGCCGCCCTCGAGAACGCGAAACGCTTCGCGAAGATGCTCGACAAGACCGTCATCCAGGTCTACGAGTATCCCGGCCTCGTCACGACCCGCGTCTTCCTGCCGATGCTGAACCAGGCGGCGAAGGTTCTCAACGAGGGCATCGCCGGCTGTGAAGACATCGACAACGCGATGAAGCTCGGATTCGGCCTCAATATGGGGCCCTTCGCCCTCGCCGACCAGATGGGCGTCGACTCCCTCCTCTCCTGGATGGAAAGCCTGCACCACGAGACCAACGACAACGCGTATCTGCCAAGCAAGCTGATCCGCAAGATGGTCCGCGCCGGCCTCTACGGCATCAAGAGCGGCCGAGGTTTCTACCGATACGGCCCCGACGGCCGTCGCATCGAGAGCAGCGGCCTGTCGATTCGCGAATTGAGCGCTCCCGGCGCCATTACCCAGAGGTGACGAACGAATGAAAATTCTTGTACTCAACTGCGGTTCCTCCTCCCTCAAGTATCAGCTGTTCGACATGGCCGATAAGAGCGTCATGGCGAAGGGCCTCGTGCAGCGCATCGGCATCGCCGGTTCGAATATCGTCCACCGCAAGGGCGACGACGGCCCCAAGGTCACGATCAACACCGAGATCCTCGACCACAAGGATGGCATCCGAAAGGTGTTCGACCTCCTGGTCAGCGCCGACAACGGCGTCGTCAAATCGCTCAACGAGATCGAAGCCGTCGGCCACCGCGTCGTCCACGGCGGCGACAAATTCGCCAGCAGCGTGCTCCTGACGGAAGATGTCCTGCAGGCTGTCCGCGACTGCATCGTCTTCGCCCCGCTGCACAACCCGCCGAACCTGAAGGGCGTGGAAGCGGTCTCCGAGATTCTGCCCAACCTGAAGCAGGTCGGCGTCTTCGACACCGCGTTCCACCAGACGATGAAGCCGGAAGCATTCTTGTACGGCATCCCCTACAGTTTCTACGAGAAAGAGCGCATCCGCCGCTACGGCTTTCACGGGACAAGCCATCGGTTCGTCTCCCGCCGAGCGGCGCAGCTGCTCAAGCGCCCTCTCGAGGAGCTGAAGCTGATCACCATCCACCTCGGGAACGGCTGCTCGATGTGCGCCATCGACAAGGGCAAGTCCGTCGAGACGTCGATGGGCCACACGCCGCTGGAAGGCCTGATCATGGGAACCCGCTCCGGTGACATCGATCCGGCGATCATGCTCCACATCATGAAGCGATATGAGCTGACCCCCCACGAGGTCGACAACCTGCTCAACAAGCACTCAGGCGTGCTCGGCATCAGCGCCGAGTCGAGCGACCTGCGCGACCTCGAGGAAGGCTGGCCAACCCGCAGCGAGCGTGCGAACCTGGCGCTCGACGTCTACTCGCACCGCATCAAAAAATATATTGGTGCATATATAGCAGTCCTCAACGGCTGTGACGCGCTCGTCTGGACCGCCGGCGTCGGCGAGAACAGCCCGATCGTGCGCAGCATCGTCTGCAAGGAACTGGGCTGGCTCGGCATCGAGATCGACCCGGTCGTGAACGACAAGACCTGGCGCGGCGCAGAAGGGGACATCGCGACGCCGAACGCGAAGGTCCGGAACTTCGTCATTCCGACGAATGAAGAACTCGTCATCGCCGAAGACACCCTGGAAATCGTCTCGAAGCGCTGAGTTTTCGAAGACAGAACAAGCACAACCGCTGAATCACGGAGGCCACAAAGAGCACAGAGGACGCACAGAGTTTTCTTTTGAAAAACCTCCGTGAAATCTTTGTGTTCTCTGTGTCCTCTGTGATTCAGCGGTTTGTTTTTGCAGCCTTTTTGAAGGCGGTGCGGAGGGTGGCGAGGTTTTTGAGATCGTCGGTGGGGTCTTCGTTGCCGGCCTGGGGGGTCTCCATGATGACGGGGCGGCCGGCAAAGCTTGGACGCAGCAGGAGTTCAGCGAGGTTTTCCGCGCCGATAACACCGCCGCCGATGTTCTCATGCCGGTCGTGATGCGCCCCAAACGGCTTCATCGAGTCGTTCAGATGGACCACGTTGACGCCGTCGGGGCCGAACAGGCGTGCGGCGTCGCGTTCGAGCCGGTCGCGTTCCCCTGGCTCGCGCAGATCGTAGCCGGCCTGGAATGCATGACAGGTGTCGATGCAGACGCCCGTCGGAAAAGGCATTTCATCGCGAACGCCGGCAATCTCAGCCAGGTCGGCTCCGAGGTCGTTCCTTTCCCCGGCCGTGTTCTCGAGCAGAAGCAAGGGCGAACCGGCCGCCACTCCCTCGAGAGACTCTCGGAGCCCGGCTTTCATGAAATTCATTCCCTCCTCGCGATCGGGGTTGCTGCCCATGTGGACGACGACGAAATCGGCTCCGCACCGCGCCGCCATGCGATATTCGAACCGCAGGACGTCGACGGATTTGCGCCGGACATCGGGGTTGGCGGAGGCGAGGTTCGCCAGATACCTCGCATGCACGATCAGCGGTGGAGAACCGGCGGCCGCGCGGGCGGCGTGAAACCGTTCGATCATCTCGTCGGGCCAGGGGCGCATTTCCCAGACTCTCGGGCTCGACGTGAAGATCTGGAGGGTCGTACAGCCCCGGACCCGGTACCGTTCGAAGAGGGTTTCCGGCCCGGAAGCGATCGAGAGATGGAAGCCCACCCGCAGTCCATTCGGCCACGGTTCCGAAGACGTTGTTCCCTTCGCTCGCGATCGGGTCCGGTCGGTTTGGTCAGGGTTTCGCATCTGACGGGGCCGTGTCGCGCACGCACCGGAATCCGACGGTGGTGCTGCGATAGAAGGGCGTCCGATGCACGTCGCGGGCGCTGACCCGGCACCCCTTCGACTCGTCGTCCCACGAACCGCCCCGGATGATCGGCTGACCGAAATGGCCGTTGAAATCACGGCCGTCGCGGGCGTCGGGCTCGTAGGCGGTCGCCGTCCATTCGGCCACGTTGCCGGCCATGTCGAGTGCACCCCACGGCGAGGCGCCGTCCGGGAAGCTCCCCACCTTGACGGGATACCCACCCGTGTTGAGATTTTCGACGCGGAAACTGCTGCCCCAGGGGTATTCACGGCCGTCGCCGCCTCCCGCCGCGATCTCCCACTCATCCTCGGTCGGAAGTCGTTTGTCAGCCCATTTCGCATACGCCCAGGCATCGTACCAGTCGACGAGAACGACCGGGGAGTCTTCCATTCCGGCCGGGGGACGGCCTCCGAGCCAGCTGAACCGCAACGCCCAAGTATATGTATGATAAGGTATATGATCTTTCTGCACGGGCTCCGACGGATGACACCATTTGTGCCCTTCGCGTTTGATGGCTTCGATGAAACGCTGGTATTCGGCGCAGGTCACCTCGTATTTGTCGATCCAGAACCCCGGGCTCTTGATCTTCCGCAGAGGCCGTTCATCCGGATTGCCGCGCTCGTTGCCAAGCATGTAGACGCCGCCCTTGACCTCGATCATTTCGCGCCTGGGACGGCCGTTCGCGGGCGAAGCCGTGGCGGATGCGGCCGGCGCGGCGGCGGGGGCGAGTTCCAACGACAGTTTCTGCTCCTGGCCGGAGGCGACGCTGAAACTGAGTTTTTGAGACGCAAAACCGGGGGCTGCGGCCTCGAGGCGATGCTCACCGGCGGGAATCTCGAACCGAAGCTCGGGCCCCGTGCCGCGGGGAAGCCCGTCGATCAGCATCGTCGCTTCCGGCGGGGTCACGCGCACGACGAGAGTCCCCTGCTCGCTGCCGGCGCTCTGCGAGAGTTTTCCCCCGTCGAACGGGCAGAAGTTTACCCCGTCGTCGAACGACTTCCCGCACGTCGGACATTCCTTGCCCGCCAGTGCCGGCCGGCACAGAAACGCTGCAACGAGAACGAGCAGGATGGTGATTCCACGGCGAATCTCTCTATGAGCCCGGGGCATGATGTTCCCTCCGCCAGCCAAGATATGCATTTCATCCTAATACACGGTCACCCGCACCGCAAGAGGCTTTCAGGCGTTTTTCGATCGTGCGGCAAGCAGTTTCGCGGCACACAGGCACAGTTTCTGCAGCTCGACGGTCTCTTTTCCCGGGGGCTGCGAAAGAATGTTCGAAACGAGCATCACCAGATCACGATAGGCGGCCCCGCCGTTCCCCTCGTATGACATACCATACGTTATAATAAAGCGGCAGGCCGGATCGATCTGACCATGTTCGGCCGCCTTTCGTGCTGCAGCGACCGCCCTCGTCGAATCTCCGACGAAAAACGCCGCCCGCGCCAACCGCTGGAGGGCGGCGGGGTTGTCCGGCACGAGTTCCGTCAGACGAAGCAGGGCTTTGTATGCATCCTGCGGCCGCTGGAGTTCATCGAGGGCCTCGGCGAGAAGAAGATACGCCTGCGGAAGCTTCGGATACAGCCGGATCGTCGCATGAAGCGCCTCGGCTGCCTGCTTCCATTCGCGATTCGCGTGGTGGATCTGTCCGAGGGCATACAGCGCCTTCGGCAGGTTGGGCTCCAGGGCCAGGGCAGACCGGAAACAATCGGCGGCCCGGCGGTGATCGCCGCCCCGGTGAGCCAGATCGCCCAACGCCATCCATCCCTGGACATGCCGGGGAACGATCTTCATCAGCTGTTCGAGAACAGAAACCGCATCGCCGTTTCGCCCGGAGCGTATGTGGTCGGCCGCCACGCTCCACAGCTTCTGGGCATTGGCTTCGACGGCCGATGACCGGCTTTTTTCAAGTTTCGTCTGGTGGCCCGCAAGAGCGGCCTTCAGCTCGCCCTCGAACCTGGCGAGAAGCTCGCCCCCCGAACGCGAAACTTCGGCACAGACTTCTCCGAAACACGACAGAAACACCTTGCGGACATCCTTGCTCTCATCACGGAGTCCCGAACATACCTCGTCGAGAACGTCGGCGGCTCCGAGCTTCCACAGGGTCTCAACGGTTTTCCGCCTGACGCGGACATCGGGATGTTTCATGCCTCTGCGCACCGAACCGAGAACCGCGGAGGTCACCGCCGCCTGTTCGATATCAGCAATGACACTCAGAACGGCGATGGCAACCTGCGATTCGGCGTTGTCGAGATAGGGTTCGATGATCGTCAGCGTTTCCGGCTTTTTACATCGGCCAAGCGTTTCGATGATCTGCGCAAGAACCCCGGCCGCTTTTTCCGTGAGAAGCCGCTTGACAAGAGGCATGAAGCAGTCGCCGCCCATCGTGGCTTCCAGCGCGGTGACGGCCTGGAGCCTGACTGCGGGTTCCTGATCATCCAGCAGGGGAAGGACGCTGTCCTTCAGAGCCGTAAGAGCCGGAGCCTGTGCTCCCACCGTCATCTTTCGTATCGCGATGAGAGCGTTTCGCCGGATATCCGCATCTCCGTCCTTGAGCGCCGCCAGAACATGCCTCTGGAAACCGCCGAGCTTGATCTCTCCGATCGCGTATATGGCCGAGACGCGCTGTCGCTTGTCCTTGTCGGAAAGCATTTCCTTGAGGGTGGCTGAAACTTCGAAATCCCCGTATTGCCAGATGGCCTTGATGGCATTCGCACGCACCCGCTGGTGCGGATCGTAGAGATACGGCTGGAGAAGGGCGATGTTGGAAGGATTTTTCAAGGCCTGGAGCGCTTCGATGGCGTTCGCCCGAACGCGGGGATCTTCATCCTTGAGAAACCCGACGACCAGCGTCTGCATCGAGTCGTTCATCCGCGGCACGATGGCCGCAAGAACCGTTGCACGGATGCGGGGATTCGTCTCCTTCATGAGAAGTTTGCGCATCAGCGCCATGCAAGTGGGCGTACCAAGTCTGCCGAGCGCCCTGACCGCTCCGGAAATGGCCTCCTCGCTCAGCAGAACGATTTCCACGCCACCGCCCGACCCCGCAAGATACTGCTCGACCGCCTCGCTGAGCACCTGTACCGCTTCATCGGCGTTGAGCCGCGACAATGCGTCGGCCGCGGCAAGCCTTGTCTCGACCTGGGTATCGTGGAGCGCTTGCAGCAACAGCTTTGCCGACTTGTCAGGGCTCATTCTGCTGAGCGCAAAGGTCAGATAGTCATCGAGGTTGTCGCTCTTGAACCGCTCGAACAGAATTTCGGCAGCGGCTTCCCCACGCAGCCTGCTCACAGCCGTGAGGGCTGCCTTGCGCAGTTC
>JAGOCE010000056.1 GCA_017998915.1 Candidatus Ozemibacteraceae bacterium | reverse complement strand
GCGGAGCAGGATATCGCCCACGTCAGGCTCGGCGCTTTCCGTCTCCTGGAGCGCAATCGCGGGACTCATCGCCGGGAGTTCCCTTCGCGGGGCGCCGCCGACGATCAAGCCCTTGGATTGAACGGCAACGGGAGCGACAGGGGCAGCCGGCGTCTGTCTGGCGAGCACGATCTTTTCTTCCGGGACGATGTCCTTCTCACCTTTCTTCTTCACCAGGGGCTCACCGACGATCTTCGGCGGCCTGGCGGAGGCGGCGGGGCAGGCCGGTTCGACGGCCTTCACAGGCTCCATCTCCTTGTCAGCAGGAAGGGCGGCGAGGTTCTCCGCCTTCTCGGAAACGGCGACAGCATGATCCGCACCGGAATCCGCCGAAGGCTCGGCAGGCGCCGCTGCGGCCATTTCCGTGCGGCTCTCCGGCTCGGGCGAAACCAGGGATTTCATCGCATCCGCCGGCGCGCTTTTCGCCTCGAAGACGGGCGGCGGGGGCAACGGCACCTCCGGAACCGCGACCGGTTCCTTCGTCTCTTCAGGTACGACGGGCGCCGCGGCCATCGTCATTTTCTCGGGTGCCGGCTCGGCAGGCGGTTTGGGAGCGGATTTCGCGTAATCGAGCGTTTTCTCGAGCGCGACATCCGTTCTGCCGCGGTCGACCGACGAACCCGTCGTCATGATCTGTGAAACACCGATTGCAAGCAGGAATCCAGCGGCCGCGAACGAAACGCCGGCCCTGAACCAAAACGCCTGCCACCACGGGATTTCCCTGACAGGCCGTTTTTCCAAAACCTGCACAGCAGAGCGTTCTTCGCGCTTGCCGGCCGGTTCGGGCGCGATCACCAGGGTTTCCGGCATGGCCGCCCGCCCCTCCTGCCGCCGCGTCCCCGCAACCGACCGTTCCTCGGCCGTCACGCATTCCGGGATATTGAGCACCCGGCCCGCAAGCTCGATCGGCGGCTCTTCGGTGGCGATGGCATGGAATCCGGCGGCCAGGCTGCGCTCGAACTCGAGACGTTCGCGGCACGCGGAGCAGCCTTCGAGATGGGCCGCGGCATCGGGTTCGGCCACGGTCTGCCCGAGCAGCGCGTGATCGAGAATCTTCTCGGTGAATTCGTTGCAGTTCATTGCGCCTCACCTGCCGATCTTCCGTGCATCTGGTCCCTCATGTGCGTTTCGAGTCTGAGCCGGGCCTGTCGCACCCGCGTTTTGGCGGTGCCCAGCGGAATCTCCATCACCTCGGCCAGCTCCGGGAACGACAGCCCGCCCAGGTAGACCAGCCCGATCACGAGCCGGTCGTCCTCCGACAACTTCGTCAGCGTCGCGTCGATCAGCTTCGCCGCCGCATCCTGCTCGAGCCTGTCGATCACCGTCGCCTCGACGTGCGACTGCGGATCAGCATTCTCCGGCACCTCTTCGACGAGCACCTCGCTCCGACCCTTCCTGCGCCACTCGTCGATCAGCAGGTTCCGCGCGATGCGGAAGATCCAGGTCTGGAGCCTGCCCGTCCGGAAATCCGCACGATGCCGCCAGATGCGCTCGAATACTTCCTGGGCCATGTCCATGGCCTGGCTTGCCCGGCCGGTGTTCTTCAGAAAAAACTGGTACAGCCGACCGCCGAACAGGCGATACACTTCCGTCCAGGCTTTCTGGGAACCCCCAGCCGCTTCCTTCCAGATTTCTTCCGGAGTCATCCTCCACCCTTCCGAAACGGCGGACACGCCGCCGGGATTTAGCCCGAACCGGGCGCCATTACCCTACACGTTCCCGGCGCCGGTTACAAGAGGGCGGCGACGCAGGCACACGACCGTGACGTCGTCGCCGGCCGGCTCGGCGCCGATGAACTCGTCGAAGGCAGCGAAGATCGCGCCGGCGAACTGTTTCGCATCGTTTCCGGACTTCGAGGCCTGTTCGGCAACCCATCCGGCGGCGCGCTGGTAGCCGATGACGGCCCCCGACGCATTGCGCGACTCGATCAGGCCGTCGGTATACAACACGAGAGCATCGCCCGGCGCCAGGTCGATCTGGCCACGCTTCAGAACGATCTTTTTTCTGACCCCCAGGGGATGCCCGACGATCTCGATCTCTTTCGCCGCCCCCGTCTCGGCCTTGAACAGGAACGGGAAGTTGTGACCGCTGTTCAGCACGTCGAGATGCCCCGTTTTCAGGTCCAGGGCGAAGCAGAACATCGTCATCATGTGTTTGCGTTTCACGCCCTGGCTGACCAGCAACTCGTTGAAGGCCGTCACGAAAGCGTCCAGCGGCTGGTCCGACCTCGCGAGGAGGGAAAAGGCGCTCTTCGCCATTCCCATGATCAGAGCGGCCGGCACCCCATGCCCGGCGACATCGCCGATCAGCCCAACCAGATACCGATCATCGATCACCTTGTAATCGAAGTAGTCGCCGCCGATGTCAGTCATGGCCCTGCTCTTGCCGGCGATCTCGAACTCTCCGCTCGTAATACCCTCGAGCGGCAGCAGGCTTTCCTGGACGACGCGCGCGACCTCGAGATCGCGCATGCCCTCCGTGACCCGGTTCATCAGCCCGGCAATCTCGCCCAGCTCGTCCGCGGAACGGACCGGTACCCGGTGCCGGAAATCGCGCCGCGCGATCGCCTCGATCCCGGTCGCGACGTCCCGCAGGGGCAGCAGCACCTGCTCCGTCAGCAGCCAGGCCATGAGCGCGCCGGAACAGAGAAGCATGCCCGCCAGCAGCCACAGTTGCCGCCAGAGTTGGTCGATCGCGGTCGAGACGCTGCCGAGTGACGCTCTCGCCACCAGGGTGTAGCCATCGAGAATGCGGCAGGGAAAGCCGATCCAGAGCATGTCTTCGCCGTTTTCCCGCACGATGTCGCGCGCGATGACCCGGCCGACGTTCGCGAGCGCGGCCATGCGACGGGCGGTTCGGCCATCCATCGCCTCATCGATGACATCCCAGGGGGACTTCTCGAGGCTCACGGCGCCGAGCCGAATGGGCAGGTCGTTCGCCCGACGCAGAGACCGGTATTCCCTTTTGCAGTAGTCATGCTGAAAATTGTTCCGGTCGAGACCCACGTGGACCAGCCATTCCGGCTGCCCGTTGTCACCCAAGAGAGTGTTTTCGTAGAACATCCCGTTGCCGCTCCCGAACTGGATCACCTGGAACCGTTTCATGCCGCCGATGATCTGATCGACACTGAGGAAATCCTTCCCCATGATTCCGCCCGCCAGGTCCGTGACGGTATCGACGGAAAGCGTCGCCGCATCGACCTCGGACGACCCCTGCAGCCGGCGGACGACTTCCTGCCCCATGTTGTAGAGCAGTTTCTTCTGTGCATCGGGAATCTGGATGCCTGGCTTGAAATACGAGACGAGCCGCTCACCCTTGCTGTTGATGACGATCAATTGATCGACCATCTCGACCTTCTCCAGGCCCCGAAAGACGGCGGCCCGGGCCTCGGAGGTTTTGAGCTGTTGCGCCTTTTCCACGACCCTCGCCAGGGAATGTTCGAGCAGGCTGAAACGCTCGCCGAGACGTTCGTCGAACGTTCGCATCCGCGAAATCACGAAATCTTCGAGCATCTGCCGGCGAACGTTCGCGTGGTCTCTCAGGGCATACGATCCGCTGACGATGAGAAGAACCGATGGAATGCCCGCAGCGAGCAGGAACAGGCCGCCGAGTTTGAGGGGCAACCGAGTGCCGAAGCCGGCTCCGATCTGATCGCACTTCCAGAAGATTAGAAGCATCCAGGCGACGCCGATCAATTCCAGGAAGAGGCGGCTTCTCGGCGCCAGGAGCGTCGGCCGCTTCGAGACGGCGATCAGATACCCGCCCCTCTGCCGGCTCACCACCGTGGCAAGCGACTGCTCCGTCCTGATGACCCTGTCGAATCGGGAAAAGGCCGCGAGGGTTTCCTTCATGATGTCCGGATCCCCGGCAATGCTGCTGGGCGTGAAATACATCGCTCCGGAGGGATCCTGGCGGCACCATCCCAGGGTGATCTCGTTCTGGATACTGTTCACCCGCTTGATTGCCCGTCGGAGCGGCCGATCGAAATCGGTCGGCCCGTCATGAAAAACGGCGATGTACCCGAGAATGGGCGATTTCCGTGACACGTTGACATTCCACAGCATGCCGGAATCGTGAGGACGTGGAATCAGCGACTGATACGAACCTTCCAGTTGCGGGAGCATCGATGCGGAGTTCACGCGAAACAGGGCGCACAACAGACCATGCTCCGCTCCCGTCAGCCGCCTGCTGAACTGCCCGTTGACCAAGGCCCGGAACCCGCGCTCGAGGGCGCCCTTGAGCCTCGGCCCACGACTGAGTGCCGGAACATACCCGTTCTTGTCGAAGAAATAGAGTTCCAGCTGGTCGGGAAAGAAGCGGAACAGCCGCTCGAGCAGTCGCTTCGCCTCCACCGGAGGGATGGCGGAGGGATCGTGAACCAGTTTTTGTATACGCCTGAATACATATTTGACGAGGCGCGTTCTCAGCACTCGCTCGTCATCCACGTTGTAGACGGCGGTCAAACCTCGTTCCTGCCTGGCAAGAAGCGAGGCGGTCGACCGCTCGTCTTCGAGAAGGCCGATCTGTCGCAGGCCATAGCCGACGGTCAGAACGGGAAAAGCGCCGAAGACCAGGATGATGAACAACCCGCGAAAAAACCTGCCGGCGCCTGGAAAAAACTCCGTCATGAAGGCACCATTCCCGTCTTCGAAAGGCTCACCCGCGGCCGGGCCGGAACTTCTCGATCAACTCTTTCCGGAGCGATCCGGCGCCACTCTTGTGGATCAGCAACAGGGTCTGATCTGACCGGATGCAGGCGCGCGTCTGGAACAGGTGCAAGTGGCCCGCATACGCCGTAACGACCACGACCACATCACACCGGCCGACGATCTCACAGGTTCTCGACTGGGGAATGGTGTGGTACCCGTCGTACCATTCGTAATCGCCCTCCATGACGCCGGCCTCACGCAGAACGGGCCAGTAGTGGTCGACACCGACCCCGCCGAAGATGGCCACGCGCCTGCCGCGCAGCAGCCCCTCGACCGATTTTGCGTTCTCGTCGGGAAGCGCGTGCAGCTCGCGCAGTTGCTTCGTCAGCGCCTGATTCTCCTCGTCGAGTTCGCGCAGGGCCGTCCGCAGCTCTGCGTCCTCCTCGAGCGTCGCCTGAAGTTCGCGCTGGGTCTGGCTGACCTTCGCCTCCATCGCTCGCTTCTGACGCTCAACCTCGACGGGATCGAGCTTCCGCAGTTTCTGCATCGCTTCTTCGGCGAGTTGTCTCGTGGCGCGGGAATCGGCGGTCGCGGCATCGACGGCGGCCTGGAGGCGCCTGTTTTCCTCGCGCAGCGCCCCGCCCTCCTGCCGCATGGCGTCGATGCGCCCCTGCAGATCGAGGCGCATCGCCTCGACCTCGCCCCGCGAGAAGCTCGGCCGGGTCTGGTGGTAATGCTTCAGTACGAAATGATGGTGCGTGTAGACCTCCAGCAGGTCATACAGGGCGTCGATGATGGTCTCCTGCTTCCCCGCGTCGGGCGGGAAGGCCGTCTCGAACTCGGCGATCACCTGCTTGAGCCGCTTCTTCGCTTCGCGATAGGCCGCGTCGAGGTCGCCATAGTAGGTCGGCCGGACAAGGTTCAGCGAGCGGCTCTCGAGGAACGCCGTCTCGAGCTGTGCGAACTCGTCCGCGGCCAGCAGTTCCCATGCAAGCAGGACATCGGCCTGGGTGATCTCGGTTCTCAACCGCTCGAAACACTCGCGCAGCGCGGTGTTGCGCTCGGCCGTCGTCGTCGGAACCGGCGGCCCGCCGGCTCTCTCACTTTCGCACACCTGCTCGATCTGCCGCAGCAGCTTGCGGAAGCCGGGATACTCGTCGGGATCGAGAAACAGCGTGGCCAGAAGAGTCTTCCGACGCAGGTAGTGGCGCGGGTGCTGGTATGGCTCGCCGCCCAGCAGGACCTCTTCCTTTTCTTTCGAGCCGCTGAACGGCACGCCCGTCGAGGTCGCCCGGCGCTCGCGGGGGCCTCTCCGGCGTCGCATGCGCGCGAAACTCTCTTCGAGCAGTTCGCGGATGAGCCTGGTCTGGAGCGTTCCGCTGAGCAGGATGTCAAGCAGGTCACCGACGAAGCGCAGGAACGGCTTTCCGTGGCGTTCGTTCAGTTCGGCGAATGTCTTGTGGATCCGCCAATCGCGGTCCTGGTCGAGGTCTTCGGCGGGCGGGGGCGTCGGAGCGCCGCTTGGCGTCTTTGCGCCTGCAGGGCCGCCGAGGCCGCGTGCGACGCGCGATGCCAGATCGTTGGCAGGACCGCCGCCGACCGGAAGACCGCCAAGTCGGTCGAGATCGTCGCTCTTCGTCCAGAATCGGCCGGTATCTATAGCATCTGGTTTTTTCATGAGGATTTCTCACCCGCCGACGCCGACCGTCGACGCGACTCCGCCGGCGCCAAGACCTTGTTTCCGCCCGACTCGCGAGCTCGGTTCATCGCCTGCTCGGCGGCGACGAACAGGTCCATCGGCTTGGTGATGCCGGATTTCACCGTCGCGACGCCCAAGCTCGCCGTCACGTGTATGGCACGTTTGCCGGACCGGAACGACGTCTTCTCGATCATTTCCCGCAGCTTCTCGGCGACGATCATGGCGCCATCGGCCGGGGTCTGCGGCAGCAGCAGGGCGAACTCATCGCCGCCGAAGCGAGACACGAGGTCGTGGACGCGCATGCCACCGCGGAACATCCTGCCGACGCGTTTGAGCACCTGGTCCGCGGCCGATTCCCCGTATCGTTCGTTCAGGTCCCGGAAATGGTCGAGGTCGAGGAGTACGAGCGAGAGCGGCTCCTTGTGGCGCTGGGCTCGGCAGAACTCTTCCAGGAGCCGCTGGTGGAAATGCTTCTGGTTCGACATGCCGGTGAGGTTGTCCGTCGTCGCCAGGTAGAACAGCCGGGCGCGATGGATTGCGAGCGAGGCCTGGGCCGCGAACACCTTCAGCAGCTCCTGGTTGTGCTCGTTGAACACGACGCCGGGGTCCTTCGAGTCGAGGTAAAGCACCCCGATCGTGACGTTCTCGTTGCGCAGCGGAGTGACGGCGACGGCCCGGATGCCGCGCTCGATCGCCTTCTTCGCTTCGGCCGAGGTTGCTTCGTTGCCCTCGTGCTCGACGATCGTCTTGCCGGTGCGGAAGCACTGCATGACGAGCGAGGAGGTCGCAAGTATATCACGCGTTATTTCACGAGCGCCCATCTGGCGCTGGACAACCGTTTCCAGCCGGTCCAGTTCCTCGTTGAACAGCATGATGAAGCCGCGACCGGCGCCCGTCACCTTCATCGACATTTCGATGGTGAACTCGAGCAGCTTCTGGAAGCTGAAGATCGAGTTGAGGGCCATGCTCACCTCGAGAATGCCCGACAGATCGCGCACCTTCTCGGCCACCTCGACCTCGGTCGCCCGGATGGCCGGGTGGAGCTGCGGCGGGATCTTGCCCCGGAGATCGTCGAACATGCGCCGGACGGATTTTTCGTTCTGCGTCAGAAAAAACGGGAAGATCACCGGCAGCGACTCGTCGATCAGGCCGGCATCTCCCGCGCCGTTCTTGCTCTCGTCGAGCACGAGGAAGATGTCATCGCTCAGCTTCACCCGGTTGCCGGCCCCGATCGTCACAAGGAAGCCAGGCGGGATGCGCTTGTCATCGACCCAGGTGCCGAGAGGGCTCTGGAGGTCCTGGATGGTGACCTCGCCGCGCCGGTTCAATTGAAGCTGGACATGCTCGACCGCGATGCCGCGGGCCTTGATTCTCACGCAGCACAGCTCGCTGCTGCCGATCGTGACGCCGTTCGAATCGGGCTGGAGCTGCCCCGTGTAGAGGGTCTTTCCGGCCAGGTCGATGATGCGAAAATCCATGATTTTTTCCTCGACTGGGGTCTTGTATCTTCCGCGCGCCCGTATTCGGCGCGCCTTTCTTCCGCATTCAAGTATACCTCACCGCCCACTGCCGGGCTATCCCGTATTCATATTGATGTCTGCAAGCATACAGCCACGGTGTGCGTATCCGTCGTGCTGAGCCTGTCGAAGGGCGAACGGATGGTTTTTCACTTTCCGGACTTCAATGGAACGAAGCACCCCGGCTCACCGAGCCGGGGTGCTGATCTAAACGGACGATAGGAACCTTCACTTGAACTCGAATTTCTCGAATTTCAGATTCCCGTTCGGCGCCTCGTTATAATCGCCGGCGCCGAGATACCAGGTTCCGTCGCGGTCCCGGGCGAGAAACCGGTTCATGACGACGGGCGGCTTCACGCGCCCCGACGAGGTGACCTTGCCGAATGTGTCACACATCACCCAAGCATATTCGCCCTTGAAGCCCGCGGGCGGGATGTAGGTGACGAGTGACGAACCGTCTTCCCCGACCAGCCACAGCTTCGGGTTGGTGTGTTCCTCGATCTGCAGGCCGATATCGTTGAGTTTCTTCCCGTCAGGGGTCTCGATGACGAGATGGCCGATCTTCGCCTGGTCGTCCCACTGGAGGCGGGCAAGATTGCCGGCCGGGTCGAGAGCGAAGCCCGACCATTCCCAGTGCATCTCACGCAGAACGCTTCCGTCGGGATTGAACACGCACAGCACCTGGCGGCCCGTGTCGGCGACGAAGACGTTACCCGCGGCAGAGACATCGACGAACGTCGCCTGCAGAAATTTGCCCGGCTCATCGCCCTGGCCGCCGTATGTCGTCGACACCTTGCCGTCGAGGCCCATCAGAACGGCCTCCTGGATGTCGGAGCGGAGGGCGATCACGCCTTCCACGGCCCCGGAGGCATCGAGCTTGAGGGCGACGTCCTCGAGCATGGCGCTGGTCGTTCCGATATCGAGCTCGTGAAGAAGCTTCGCATCGGCCGAGAGATGCAGAATACGCCCACCGACCGTGTCGGCAACCCAAAACTCCCCGCCGTGAACCCTGAACGATAGGGGTCCCCATGGCTGGAGCTCTTCGACCCCGGGCTGGTTTTTCTGGTTGATGAACCCGACCTGGGACTTTTCGGCGCCGTAACCGAGCGTCAGGGCATCGGCGGAGAAAGCCGGAGAGAACGCAAGCGCAAGAACAGCGAGGGCAAGCGAAGAAATCTTCATGTCAAGTATTTCCTTATTTCAGTTCGGTGGGAATCAGCCACAGAATCTTACCATCTTCTTCCCATATTTTCTTCGTGCTCCGGTTTTCATCTGCACCTTCCGCTCTTTTCTTCAAAGATCGAACGTGAATCCCAGAAAACCCGATGCGCCTGCCCTGATCCTGCTGATCAGGTCGGGAATCCTTGCGGAAATATATGTTACAATGCAGAAAAAACATGTGAGAAGACGGTGAGTCCCGGATGAGCATCGAAGGATTGCCAAACCTCGACAGGAGCGTGTTTTCACGGCGCTTTTTCGCCGGTTTTCTCCTGTTCCTCGGCATTCTCGTCGTTCTGACCGGGTATCTCTGGCATGAGGTCATCCGCGGCGTCACCGACGTTTCTTCACCGGATCCACGAACGGCCGCACATGTTCACGAGCACGCCTTCAAGTTCGAGCACCCCAGACGGATCCTGATCCTCAACTCGTATCACTCGGGCTACTCCTGGTCGGACAACGAGATGGAAGGCATCGTCGAGACCCTCCAGCACATCGCACCATCCGTCGAACCGCTCATCGAATACCTCGACTGCAAGCGTTTTCCCGGCATGGAACAGTTTCCGAAGATCGTGGAGTTGTTCGCCCAAAAATATGCATCCGGAACCGTCGATCTGATCATCGCGGCCGACAATCCGGCCCTCGAGTTCGCGCTGCGGTACCGCGACACCCTCTTCCCCGCCGTTCCCGTCGTGTTCTGCGGCATCAACGGGTTCGAACCGTCGCGCATCGCGCACATGACGAACATCACCGGCTTCGCAGAGATCCTCGATGCAGAAAAGACCCTCGACCTCGCCTTGAAACTGCAGCCTCTGACCCGCAACGTCCTTGTCGCCTTCGACAGATCGATCACGGGCCTGTCCTCATATCGCGAAACGGCCGTCCAGCTCAGGAAGTTCGACGGCCGGGTTCGCGTCGAGTATCTCGACGACATGCCGATGCAGGACCTGCTCGACCGCCTCGAACGCGCCTCGTCGGATACGATCATCCTCGCCCTTTCCTTCAGCGTGGACAAGGCGGGCACCGTCTTCGATCACCACGAAAGCGCGGAGCTGATGGGCCGGCGCTCTTCCGTGCCGGTTTACGTCATGCACGAGGAACGGGTTGGACACGGGGTTGTCGGCGGTCGCGTCATCGGGGGCTTCAGCCAGGGGAAACAGGCCGTCGAGCGCGCGCTCGAGATCCTGCAGGGCACACCCCCGGCGAGCCTTCCCGTCGATCTGAAAAGCCTGTCGACCTGGCTGTTCGATCACGCCGTGATGCAACGGTTCGGCCTGCCGCTCGACCGCCTCCCTTCCGACACCATCCTGCTGAACCGCCCCGTTTCGTTCTTCGAGGAACACCGGAAAATCGTCCTGGCCACGGCAGGGCTGATCGCCGCGCTGACGTGCGGCCTCGCCGTTCTGCTGCTGAATATCGTCCGGCGCAGATTCGCCGAACGCGCCCTCATGGACTCCGAGTTCAAGTTCAGAACGCTGTTCGAGACGGCGGCCGACATGATCCTCCTGATCGATCCCGCCGGTGCGATCAGGCAGGCAAACGCCCGAGCCTGCGAAGCGTTGCAGCTCCCCCACACGGATATCGAAGGCCGGAACCTCCGGGAGTTTCTCGACCCCGACCAGGGCGAAACGGTCATGGCCATGGTCACAACATCGGCAGGAAGCGGCCAGACCGCTTTCGAGACCACGCTCGTGCGCTCGCCGGAGACGCGAAGCCCGGTCGATGTCGTCTGCTCCCCCTTTCTGTTCGAAGACGGGAAAGCGGTCATTTTCACGGCACGCGATCTGAGCGAGCGGAAGAAAGCCGAGGCGGCAGCACGAAAATTGCAGGAGGACCTCAGCCAGTCGCAGAAGCTCGAATCCATCGGGTTTCTCGCGGGCGGCATCGCGCACGACTTCAATAATATTCTGATGAGTATTATCGGATACGCCGAGCTCTCTGCGACGCTCGCAAAAGACGATTCGCGAATGAAGGAGTATCTGAAGAACATCAAGTCGGCCGCCACGAAAGCGGCCCGCCTCACCAGTCAGCTTCTCGCGTTCAGCCGCAAGCAGGCCCTGCACGTGAAACCGCTCGCCCTGCGAACCGTCATCAGGGAAATCCAGCCCATCCTCAAGAACATCTTGCGCGAGGACATCGAGTTGACGGTCCGCGAGGAAGGCCCGGTGCGGAACATCCTGGCCGACCGGACACAGGTCGAGCAGATCATCATGAATCTGGTCGTGAATGCCCGCGATGCCATGCCCGACGGCGGCAGGCTGACGATCGAGACGCGGTCCGTCATCGTGACGCCGGAGGAGGCCCAAAAACATCCGCTCTCGAGGCCGGGCGAGTTCGTGACGCTCGAGGTGACGGATACGGGAATCGGAATACCATCAACGATACAGAGTAAGATATTCGAGCCCTTTTTCACGACCAAACAGCCGGGCAAGGGAACCGGCCTCGGCCTTTCGACAGTCTACGGCATCGTCAAACAACACGGAGGCCACGTCGAGCTGGCAAGCGAGCCGGGGAAGGGGGCCTCGTTCACGGTCTTCCTCCCAACAACCCCGGATGAAGCGCTTCATCCGGTCGTTCCCCTGCAGAAGGCGGTCCGCGGCCAGGGAACGATTCTTGTCGTTGATGACGATCAGACGATCGGAAAACTGTTGTCCGACACGCTTCAACCGCTCGGCTATACCGTTCTTCTCGCCACGGACCCTCGCGAAGCCATCGAACTGAGTGACAGGCACCAAGACCGCATCGACGTGCTTCTCACCGACGTCATCATGCCCGAAATGAATGGCCGGAAACTGGCTGAAATTCTCTCGCCATCACGCCCCGGAATGAAAATCGTCTTCATGTCGGGATACACGGACGACATCATCGCTCACCACGGAATCGTCGACGAGAACGTCGTGCTGCTCCATAAGCCCATTTCGCCGATGGAACTGGCGGAAAAGCTGCGTTCCATCATCGGCTGAGAGAGCCCCGGCCGATCACCCCAGGAGGGTCAGCAACTGCCGCCGGTCGTTCGCCAGCGCGTCGAGCAGTTCGAGCTCGGCATGCCAGGCCTCGGCTTCTTCCTGTGATATCGTGAGGCTGTGCCGCGCAAGAGCCGAGTCGAGTTCGTCCTGCGTGAGGCCGAACCGCCCCTCGATCGCATCGACACGATGCCGGCAGGATTCGATGCGGGCTTCGGTCTCGGCCAGCTTCAGCAGAAGCGCCTCGCGAAGCAGTCGGGCCGTCGCCACGGCGTCGCGGCGCTTTTCATCGACATGTTCGATGCGGTGCGCGTTCACGGAGTTCACCTCGGCGAATGTATACAATTGCATATATTCTGACAGACATGCGATCACACGGGACCTCCCTCGTCACATCGGCCGGTAGCGCCGCAGGATACCGATCACGACCCCCTTGATCGTGACGTCGCAGCCCTCGACGACGATCGGGGGCATCGCCGGGTTCGACGGCTGGAGCCGAACCCGCCGCCCTTCGTGATACAGCCTTTTGAGCGTCACCTGCTCGTGGTCGAGGCACGCGATGACCATCTCTCCGTTCGGGGCCGTGTCACGCTTCTCGACAACGACGAGGTCGCCGTCCCGGATTGCCTCGTCAATCATCGATTCGCCGCGCACCCGCAGGACGAACGTCTCGCCGCGGCCGATCATGCACTCGGGTAACGTGATCGTCTCGTTCCAGTCGGACATCTCGATCGGACGACCGGCGGTGACCGTTCCCAAGAGCGGCACGTCGACTCCGCTCGATGTCGCCGGCGGCGCCTTCACCTGGAGGCCCCGAGATCGTCGCGGAAGGGCGTCGAGATGCCCCTTGTCGACCAGCATGCGCAGATGTTTGTGAACCGTCGCCGGCGACGAGAGGCACAGCCCCGTGCAGATTTCGGCGATGGTGGGGGCATACCCGTGCGAAGCGAAAAAAGAGCGAACGAACTGCAAAACAGCCTGCTGTTTCGGTGTCAGCGGATCGGGTGACATGGCGCGCCTCCAACCATCGTTCGATACCTTGATCATAGGCGAACAAAAGGCGAATGTCAAGCGAAAACATGACGAACATTCCTGGCAACCCATTCTGCGACTTTTCGTGATTGCTTCGTGAAACACGGAATGGCAACCTGCTATACTTCTCTCTGGAGACTCCGGGTTGCATCTTCGAGGCTCCTGCCGTATGCAAACCACCCGTTCGCCCTGAGCCTGTCGAAGGGCGAGAGCATCTGCGGATGATCGTTCTGAGTTGATTCTTATCCAGAACCGAGAGGACCTTCGTCATGAAACGATTTGCCCTGGCCATCGCGCTCTCGATGTCGCTATTCCACGGAGAGACACCCTGTTTCGCCGCTGACGCCCCGGTGCCGACGCCCTTTTCCTACACCGTCCCGGCCGGCGGCTTTTCCCGGACGATCCGGATCATGCACGTCGCCAGCGGCACGCCGCGGCTTGCCCACATGGGCCTTCACAAGGGAGGCGAGGTCATCAGCCTCGAGCTGGCGGCCTGGCCCGGAGATCGCGTCCAGATCATGATCAACGGCATCCTGAAAGAGGAACTGCCCGTCGAACTCGCCCTCCAGGTGCCGGAACCTCCCGCCACGCCGGCGATTTCGTCAGCCGCCCTCTCCGCTCCGCCGGCTGCCTCGATATCTTTCCCCCTTCCCGTAGTCCTCTCTTCCGAGGCCGTATCGGTCGCCTCCGCGATCGAACCGGTATCCGCACCGCCTCCGGCCACCCCTGCGCAAGCCCTCGTTCCGGGAAAACCCCAGCGCATCGTTTCCGGTTCGGGCGTCCGCCTCCGCGCCTCCCCCTCCGTTTCTGCCGCCGAAGTCGGAAAACTCGCTCTCGGCACCCTGGTCGAGGAACTGGAGATAGGCGCCAAAGAGGAAAAAATCGGCTCCCGGTCCGGCAGATGGTACCGGATAGCCCTTCCCGACGGCCGCGACGGCTGGATCTTCGGCGCGTTCACCATCCCCGTTTCGGGGACCGACCGCGACACCGCGTTCATGACGCTCGCCAGCGCCCGTCTCGCGCTCGAAAAGCAGTCGGCGAACGAACTCCTCGAACTCCACCAACTCCTGCGCAGCGCAATCGCTCAGGCATCTTCCGAGGTCACCCGCGCCGGTCTCGGTTTCTGGGCGCTCCTGACGCTCAACCGGTATCTCCGCGAAGCCGGCGGCCCCTCGGTTCCCGACGCCGTTCCGGCCGCCGTTTCCGCTTACGCCGACGAACTCGTCTACTCCGAGCCGGCAGCGATGTATATGTGCAAATATAATTTATTCTGGGACCTCTACGAAAAATGCAGGGAGCTCCCCCAAGCCGACGAGATGGCTTGGAAAGCGGCGCATCAGCCTATTCCGGGCGAGACCGAGGGATTCTTCGACCTGATGCTCGCCCAGGCAGACGAGACGTCCGGCCGGTATCTCCGCGCCCAGCCGGCGGGAGCCCACGTCGGCGAGGCGCTGAAAAATATCAATGAGTATCTATTTATCGCGGCGACGGACGAGACGCTCCGCGAACCGACGGACATCCCCGAGGACGAGCTGAAGCGTCGGCTTCCGGACGAAGGGCGGCAGGACGCCCTCGACGCTCTCGCAAGGCTCCGCACGGCTGTCGAGGCGGTGATGCTTTCCGATAAGGATGCACTCCTGCGGCGGCTCGACGGGCTCGCCGGGCGCATCCGGGACGCGGCCAAGTGAGCATCCTGCGCAGACTGGTCGTCGTCTTCCTTCTCGTCATCGCCCCACTCGCCGCGCACGCCGGCCCCTCCTGGGTCAGGCTCGAACCGCCCGCTCCCGACCTGAAGCGTGCCCTGTGCGCCCTGATCGACGGCGACGACATCTGGGTCGGGTATGAAAGCGGAGGGCTGACGCTCCATGACGAGTGGGGCCAGGCGAAACTGCGCCTCACGACCGCCCAGGGGCTGCCCGGCATGACCGTGACGGCCCTGGCTCGCCGCGACACCGACCTGCTGATCGGCACGTCCGACGGTCTCGCCCGGCGCGACGAGGGCGGCACCATGAAGCTCTACACCACCGACAACGGACTTCCCGACAACGGCATCACCTGCCTCGCGGTCCACGACGGCACGATTTTCGCCGGCACGATGAAAGGCCTGGCGAGGTTGCGCGGCGACTCGCTCGACGTTTTGACCGAGGAACGCGGCATGCCGGGGGCGCATGTCACCGCCCTCTGCAGCTCGCCCCTCGGATTGCTGGCCGGAACGACCAAGGGATGGGCCATCATACGCGGCGAGGCGATCGAAGCGCACACGACCGATCGCGACGGGCTCGCCTTCGAATGGATCTCCGCGATCGCCTATTACAAGAACCGTCCGCTGAAAATGGAACTCAGCTCGACCCTCGAAGACTGGATCGTGCTCGGAACGGCGGGCGGCGGTCTCCTGCGCTGGAGCGGCGGGGCGTATCACCCGTACGAGGCCGAAGAGGGTTCGCCCGGCTCGACCTGGATCACCGGCCTCGCCTGGCAGGGAAACACGTCCCAGCTCTGGGT
>JAGOCE010000449.1 GCA_017998915.1 Candidatus Ozemibacteraceae bacterium | reverse complement strand
CCCGAGGGCAAGGGACACGAGTTCATCATCCAGTATCCGGCTCCCCTCATGGATACCGCCGAAACCGGCAAGCTTCACGGCGAAATCCTCAAGAGTCTCAAGGCCTCCATTCCGTTCCAGGATGACGCCCTCGAAGTCGCGAACATCGGCCCCACCGTTGGCGATGACATGAAGCGCCAGGGCATCTATGCCGCGCTTCTTTCGGTCATCGGCATTCTGTTGTATCTGGCCTGGCGGTTCGAGTTCCACTCCGCGACCGGCGCCGTCCTCTCGCTGGTTCACGATCTGATCATCGTCTGCGGCTTCGTCAGCCTGATGAGGATCGAGTTCGACATCACCGTTCTCGCCGCCCTGATGACCCTCCTCGGCTACTCGGTCAATGACTCGATCGTCGTCCTCGACCGCATCCGCGAAAACCGCCGAATCAGCCGCGAGACCGATTTCGTCACCCTGATCAACGACTCGATCAACCAGACCCTGGGCCGCACGATCAACACCTCGGTCACCACGCTGTTCTCAGCAATCGCCCTCCTGATGCTCGGTGGGCAGACCCTTCACAGCTTTGCTTTGGTCCTTACGTTCGGGGTCATCTTCGGAACGTATTCGTCGGTCTTCATTGCCAGCCCCGTCCTTCTGCTGCTGACCGGCAACAAACTCAATCGCCGGAGTGCCTGAGCCCGATTCGTCCCGACATCGACGCCCCGGTTCGCCGGGGCGTTTCTATTTCTAATGATATATATGGAGCCGTCTATGAAAGCCGTCGTTCAGCGCGTGTCGGAAGCCGTTCTCAGCGTCGAAGGAAAGGACGTGTCCCGGATCGGCCGGGGACTCGTCTGTTACCTGGGCGTCGGCCGCGGAGACGACGCGAAGGACCTGGACTGGCTGGCGAAGAAAACGGCCCGGCTGCGCATTTTTCCCGATACCGAGGGGCGGATGAATCTTTCCGCCGTCGACGAGGGGGCGGCCGTCCTCGTCGTATCACAGTTCACCTTGTATGGCGACATCAGGAACGGATACCGGCCCGGGTTTTCCGCGGCGGAGGAGCCGGCGAAGGCGCAGGCAGTATACGAAGCGTTCATGGCGAAACTGCGCGAATACGGCGTTCCCGTCGTTGCCGGCGGGGTGTTCGGAGCGGACATGACGATTGCCCAATGTAATCGAGGCCCCGTCACGATCCTGCTCGATTCGAGAGACGGCCGCTCCGGCGCCTGATCTGGAGGGACCTCTACTCTTCCATGGATGGCAGGAACAGGCGTCGCTGGAGACGTCGCAGATAATCGAGCGTTTTCCGCTCCGGGGCATCGGGATGCCCCTCGGCAAGTGCTTCTTCGGAAATGCGAAGGGCCTTCTCGAACGAGCGCCGTTCGAGGATCACCCGGTAGATCGGATGAATATTCGCCGTTTCCGCAAGAGAGCGGAGAAGTTCGCGGTCGAATGACTCGAGTCCTTTCTGGGTGGCAGCCGTCTCGAAAAAATCGATGTCGCGCTTCGTCGACGAGGTGATCGACCGCCGCCGCGAGGGGCTCATCGTCAGATACAACCAGACCAGGATGAGGAGAGTCGGTATCAGCAGCATCAGCAGAACTTCGTTTTCGTACGGATGGGACGAAAATTGCTCCCGAAGAGCTTTTGCAAAGATCTTGTAGCCTTCGGCCTGATCCATCAGAGGACCTTGTAGCTCAACTCGGTGACGATCTTCCGGATCTCTTCGGAGGGATCCTTCCGGAGATGCGGCATGAAGGGCTTGACAGCGGCCGGCGAAATTTTGACGGCCGCCCGAACGGCGTTGACACGGACGATATCCTCCTTGTCCCGCAGGTGCGCGAGGATGATGGGGAGGGATATCTCCTGCTTGATCTCGCCGAGTGCCCACAAGCCGCTGGCACGCATGAGGGGCTCGCGCATCGAGAGCATCTTCTGTAAAACCGGAACGACGTTGACTTTTCCGATCTGCCAGACGGCGATGGCGGCGTTTGCCCGAATGCGGTTGTTCGCATCTTCAAGGAAGGGGAACAGGATCTGGAGGGCACGGGCATCACCGATGCTCGCGATGGCTTCGATGGCGTTGGCGCGGACGCGCTCGTCGGGATCGTTGAAAAACTCGATCAGGTTGCCGAGCAGCTCGCGGTCTCCGATGACGCCGAGCGTTTTTATCACGGCCGCACGGACTTTCCGGGAAGGGTCTTTCATCGCACCGAGCAGGGCGTCCTTTCCCTTGTTGTTCACCTGGAGATTTTCCATGATGCGAGCGGCACGGAGCCGGAGCTCGGGGTCGAGAGACTTGAGCTCGACGATCAGCTGATCGATGAAGTTGGTATCGAGCTTCAGGAGAGCCGTGCCGGCGAGTTTGCGCACTTCGGGGGAGAGGTTGTTGAAATTGTCGAGATACCGCTTCTGGGTTACCTTCGCGACTTCCTGAAGGGCGGTGTTTCGCAGCTCCTCGTCGGGGCTGTGCACGAGCCGGGTCAGGTAAGGGGCGAGCCGCTCCGGCGGGAGCGTCTGTTTCAGGCCGCGAAGAGCTTCCGCCGCGACTTTCGGAGATGGGTCGGCGACCGCTTCGTCGAGAATGCCAAGTATGCGTGGATGTCTGCTCTTTAGGGCGATGCGGACAGCCATGAGTCTGACGACGGGGGCGGTATCATGGAATTTCGCATCGACGATCTTGGATAGTTGATCTCCGCCGGCTTCGCCCATGTATTCCAGAGCCGATGCACGAACATCGGGATCCTCGTCCTCGAGAAGCTCGGCAAGCTTGACCGTGAACGAGCGGGAGCCCATCTGCTTCCGGAAAAACGCGGTGCGATCGCCCGGATCGAGGACGCCTGAATTCTTGAGCAAGACCCGTAGCAGAAGCAGGGACGGCTGTTTGCTCTGGCCGGAGATGAGAAGGGCTGCGAGCGAGGGGTCGTCCTGAAGGGCGGCCCGGATAAGGGAGGAGACCTCTTCGAACGGCCAGTCGGACAGCACGCGGACCGTATCGGCAAAACTGGTTGAGAGCAGCCGGGAGAGCACGGGCCGGAGCATGTCTGGGGCCGACCTGGCAAGATGGAAGAAGAGGCGCATCATTTCCGGCGAGATGCGCTCGTCGGAGGTGACCTTGGAATGCAGGGACTGTTGCCAGGTCTCGAACAGTGCTTCGAGCGAGGATTTACGCTCGTCACCGCTTGTTCCGATCTTCTCGAGGACCGAGTCGGCAAGCGCCGCCAGCGCATCGGCCGTCATCGCTCTTGCCCTGACGGAATCGGTGTCGAACAGGCGAAGGGCCAGTTCGAACAGTGCCGGGTCGAGTCGTTTGAGGAGCCGTGCGAGGAGCATTTCACGAC
>JAGOCE010000448.1 GCA_017998915.1 Candidatus Ozemibacteraceae bacterium | reverse complement strand
CGTCATATCGAACCAGGGCGTGAACATCTACTCCGCGAACGCCCGCACGACGAAACAGCGCACAGGCGTGCTCGACTTCTCGATCGAGGTCGCCAACGCGCAGCAACTCCAGGCGCTCATCCGAGCGCTGTTGCGTGTCAACGGTGTCACCAAGGTGTTCCGATCCGACTCGCCGAGTTCGAAAGACGAAGCGTAATGGCCCGAAAGAAGAAAGAGAGCGGCTCCGGCCAGCCTCCGGCAAGCGTCGATCTTTTCGAGATCCTGACCCCGCCGGGCCGGGAGTCTTCCCATGACGTCGAACTGGCTCCACCGACGAAGAAAGTGAGTTGGGCCGAAACGTTTCTCGCCTGGTCCCATGCGGAAATCGATGGTGGCAATGAATATAGAGAGCCATATATTACAACGAACTCGCATGATGCCATCGAGCCGGCCTACGCAAGCGATTCGGGAGTGAGCGAGGTTTCTCCCGTCGCTCCCGAGGCCGACGATTCGCTCGAAAAGATCCGTGCCGACATCTCGGTGTGCAGACGATGTTCGCTTTGCGAGAGCCGTACGAATACGGTTCCCGGCGAGGGCAACCCGCATGCGCGACTGATCCTGATCGGAGAAGCGCCGGGCGCCGACGAGGACGCGACCGGGCGGCCATTCGTGGGCCGGGCCGGCCAGCATCTCGACAAGATCCTCGCCGCCGCGGGATTCAGACGCGAGGAAGTCTTCATCGGCAACATTCTCAAATGCCGACCGCCCGAGAACCGCACGCCGACCCTGGATGAGATGAAATGCTGCACGCCCTTCCTGCGACGCCAGCTTGCCCTCATCAAGCCGCACCTGATCGGCCTGCTCGGCAACACTTCATGCAAATACGTGCTGGGCCCCGATGTCCAGGGCATCACGAAGATCCGCGGCAGCTGGTTCGAGTCGATTTTCGGCATTCCCTGCATGCCCATGTATCATCCGTCGTATCTGCTTCGCAACCAGTCGCGCGAACGTGGCAGCCCAAACTGGCAGATGTGGCAGGACATCCAGGCTCTCAAGCGCCGCTACGACGAACTCGCCTGAGCAAACATCACAACGCATCACAGAGTTTTTTCACGGGTGCCTCGCGATGCGCCCCTCCCCCGCGGAGCGTTGTATTCTCTTCGGAGTGACATTTTCTTTGAGCCTCTGTGATTCTTGGGTGAAGCTACTTTCCAGACTGTATCCATGGTATTTTCCGCCCTTGTACGATTCGGGGCGATCTGGTAAAATGCGGAGCATGAGGATCTTGAGGTGGATCGCCGTCATGGCGGCTCTGGCGCTCGTGATTTCGGGCTGTCTCGGAGCCGGTGGCGGCGGCAGCGTATCGACCCAGCCGGCGGCGATCACGCAGGTTTCCGGCCAGGTGTATTTTGCCGAGCGCCAGCTCTACGGCGGCATCGCCATCGTCGCAAAAAATGCGGCCGGCACGACCGTCGCGACGACCTACACCGGAAACGCCGGTGCATTTTCGTTCCAGAACCTCTCGGCAGGCATCTACAGCCTCACGGCGACAACGGGAGACAGCGAGACGCTGTTCGCAACAGGTCTCCAGATCGGCGCTGAACAGCCCGTCCAAGTGCCGGAAACGGCACTCCTGGGAGTGAAAGAAGCCTACTTCGACCGCATTACGAGCTCGAGCGTCAGACTCGTATTCAAGTCCAACACCGCCGCCGTCTCGCAGATTTCGTATGGTGCATCGACGCTCAAAACGACGGTTTCCGCGTCCGCGGCGACGTCGCACTCGATCGAACTATCGGGGCTGGCTTCGAATACCTATTACGACGTCACGATTTTCCTGCAGGACACATCCGGTCAGCGTGTCACCCGCTCGGGTCTCGGCACGTGGACAGCGGCAGGCGCCACACCGACAAACCTTTCCGTCTCCATAAATAGTGGATCATATGAAACACGCAGCCCGGTGGTCACCGTGTATCCCAGGGCCACCGGCGCGACGCAGATGCGGGTCGGCCAGAAAGCGGATCTTTCGGACGCCCTTTTCGAAACGTATGCCACCAGCAAAAGTCTCACCCTGTCAGGTTCGGACGGCACGAAGACCGTGTATGCGCAGTTCCGCGATGCGAGCGGCAACGTCTCGCCGATCCTCGGCGCGTCGATCCTCCTTTCCACCAGTAAGGAAGGATATCTTGGCGTATGGATCGAGAATGGGGCCTCGACCATCACTTCCAGCAATGTTCTTCTGACGCTTCTGTATCCGGGCGCCGAGAACATGCAGGTGGCAAACGACGCGGATTTCACCTCTTCCTACTGGGAACGATACACGCAGTACCGCCGCTGGAGCCTCCCTTCCGGTGACGGTACGAAGACAGTCTATGCGCGATTTTCGGGAACGGGAATCGACTCGGGGCTCGTGTTCTCGGCTTCGACCTATGTTTCCATGACCGCATCCGGAACCGCATCAGGCACCCCGGGCACCGGGTCTGAAACGATCCCGGTCGATCCCACGGAACCTGTCGAGCTCGTCATCGGCAAGGACGGCATTCCGCAGACCGACACCGACAACCTCGTCGGAAAAACCATGAACCTGATGCTCGAAGGCGATTCACTCAAGATCGTCGCCGTTGTCCGGAAGAAGAGCGGCACGAAGAGCGTCGTCGAAAACGACGTCACGCTCAAGGTGAACGGCATCGCGAACGGAAACGACGCGCTCGGCACGATCGATCCCACGACCCGCATCTACACATCGCCCTCAGAACCGCCTTCCCAAGACGCCCTCACGATCACAGCCGTATCGAACAACAGTTACACCGACGAGAGCGGCAACACGCAACCGATCGAAGCTTCGTTCTATATCAAGCTCCAGGATTTTTGGAAACCGCGGAAAACCGAGATGCAGAATATCGCCGGCACCGACATGCCGATCTACACCCTGCTTGTCGATCCTATCTGGCAACCTGATAACGACTACTATCTTTTTGCCGGAACAAACGGATACGGCACCTGGTGGGCACGTGTCCCATCGACCGTCACGGATGATGCCGCCACATTCTCCTGGAATCCGACGGCTCTCGCTGGGAAAAACCTGATCAATCCGGGCAGCCACATCGTCAACCAGATCGCTATCAACGTGAGCAACGGCGACATCGCCGCCGCGACGGAAGATGGGGTCTTCATTTTCGGCAGCACAACCCGGGACTATTCCGGCGGTTCCTTCCTCAAGATCGCTTCCGGCTCAGCCAAAGGCATCGCCTGGGACAGAAAAGATCCGAATTATCTGTATATCAGCCGTGACACCGGAATCGAGCGCATCATCGATCCCTACGGCGCAACGCCCCAGCACGACCTTCTCTACC
>JAGOCE010000447.1 GCA_017998915.1 Candidatus Ozemibacteraceae bacterium | reverse complement strand
GGGTTATGGAGGGTGTCGAAACGGAGGCGATCGGACTTGAAGCGCTTCAGGATGATGGGGTCTTCATCGGAAGCGAAGTCAGGGTGTTCGGCGTCGCAGGAGGCGATGAAACGGCAGAGAGAAAGGACGACGGATTCGTCGGCGGGGTCGGTCGAGACCGACAGGGCGGCCAGATCGCGGCAGAGGAGGTTGCGCATCGGGAGGGAGAACTGGCCGGCGGATTTGAAGAAGACGGTGAAACTGTATTCAAGAGGCGCAAGAGCTGTGCGAGGGATAAGCAGATCGACGCGGTAGAACTCCTCGATCAGCTCAATGGTGCATTCAAAGGGAACCTGGCTGCCGAAAGGGCCTCCTCTCAGGAGGAGATTTTCGACGGTGGGGTTGCGCCATTCACCCTTCGGAATGAACGCAGAGATTCGGTAGCGATTCGCCGGAGCACCATACTGGTCTCGGTTGAAATACACTGAGGATATCGGCGCGTTGATCATGTTGCGGGCTTCGAGCCAGACGTCGGGGTCGGCCAGGATGACGTCACGGCTGAACACCGACGGAGATGTGCCCGCGGCGATCGAAAACTTCTGGCCCACATATCCCTTCGCGTATGCCCAGACACTGATGGCGCCGTTGGTGAACGAGACTTTTGCCTTGGCATTGGGAATCAGTTGCATCGCGGCGTTCCGGATCGAGAGCTCTACGATGTGAGGCCCCGCTTTGTACGGGCGCGCAGATGCCGCCGGTGCCACGAATACCAGCAGAATGATCGACAAAGCGACAATACTATGCCTGAGTAACGACATCATTTTCATATTATGTCTCATAAAACCCCGGGTTGACAAGTCCTCTGAATTCGAGAATTTGCATTGATTCGTGCTTCGACGGGCTCACCACGGGCGGTAGAGGGCTATTCATCGTTTTCGAGGATGCGTTCGACGACGAAGGGGCGGACCAGTTTTTCGACGCCGGTCTTCGTATCTCTTCGCGTCCGACCGTCCTCGATAAGAGCTTTTATCCGCTTCGGATCGATCATCGCCGGATCGTAGAGAATCCGGGCGCGGTGCTCGGCGACGAACGCTTCGAAAGAAAGGATGCCCGCATCCTGTTCGATGATCCACGAGAATGTCAACGCGGTACCCCGGCACCGGAGGCCTGTCACGATCATTTCTACGGAAACTGCGTTCGCGGTTTTCCCGTAATTTGCGTAGGTTTTCTTGACGGTCGGCATAGGGATGTTCCATGCCGTCAGAATGCCGGTAAGCATCATCAGTGCGACAATTGCCGGAAGGAACTTGCGCGACAGACCGAACCGCTTCCTGCCGGCTGGTTCCGAGCCTTCGGGGGCGGGGAAAGGGGCTGCATACCCAACCTTCATGCCGATCGCCCGATGGGGGCAGGTGTCGATACAGACGGCGCAGGAAGTGCACTCGGTCGACCAGACGCGTCGAACCTCGTGAACGGGTATCTGCTGGGGGCAGGCGCGGCTGCAGTCGCCGCAGTTGGTGCATCGACCGGGGTCGATCGTCGGGGCCACGGGCGAAACGAGCCTGAACAGGCCGAGCGTCGTTCCGAGCGGGCAGAGAAGGCGGCACCAGAAGAACGGCAGGGCGAGAGCCGCGCCGCCGAGACCGATCATGAACCATTTCGACCACCACGCGACCTCATGCTCCTGGCCGGACAGAACGACATAATACGGACAGAACGGCCGCAGAATCAGGTCGGCATACGACATCGTCGCCCAGAGAACGAGAAACAGAACGGGGTATCTCACCAGCACGGCATACCTGCCGACGCCCTGCCAGACGGTTTCGCGTTTGATGCCGAACGCCTTTCCGACGCGGGCGAGAAGCTCATGGATGGTGCCGATCGGGCAGACCCAGGAACAGAAGGCGCGGCCTGCAATGAACGTTCCTATCGTGATAGCTATAAATAAAATCAGGTTCAGGCCTGAGACGGCGCAGAGAAAGGCGTTGTTCTTGACGTAGAACGCGAGACTCTCGATGCCGCCGCCTGGGCACCAGGATTCGATCGTCGCCTTGGTGTACCCGAGCAGATTGCGCGCGGTCAGGATGATCGCTGAAATGAAGAATATAGATTGGTATACATGTCTGGTTTTTTGCATGGGGTCAGGTCGTCACGGCGCGAGTGATGAACGGGTTTCAAACACGTCCCGAGACGAACACTGGAAATATCTTTTCCCAAATGTCATGTGTTTAGAATATCCATTTGAACAGGTTGTAGATATCCATGACGGCGCGTTCTTTGAAGGTGTCGCGCCAGGCTTCGAGGTCGGCGGGGGTGACCTTTCGGGCGCGGGCGAGGTCGCGGCGCAGGACGATCTCGAAGGCGCGGGCGACGCGGCGGTCTTCGAGTGAGAGCACGTCTTCGGAGTCGCAGGCGTGGCTGCGCGAGTTGACGTTGTAGGCGCCAACCGTCGCGGCCTTGCCGTCGAACCAGCTGACCTTCGAGTGAAGCGTCTGGGCGCCGCGCCATTCGTAGATCTCGGCGCCGGCCTTCATCACGTCTTCGTAGTTCGCACGGCCCGCGATGCCGGCCTGCGGGTGGTTGTTGCTCTCGACAGAGTTGGTGAGGATCTTCACTTTCACGCCACGTCGGCACGCGGCGACGATCGCGCTCTTCAACGCCGGGGTCGGGATGAAATAGGCGCTCTCGAAGATGACTTCCCGCGTCGAGCCGTTCATGTATTCGATGAACAAGTCGAGAATGTCGTCGTCGTCGGATCTCGCCGGGAACGTCTCGAGGAAGCGCACGCGCACGTTCTCGAAGACGGGCGGTTCCTCGAAGTAGATCGGAAGAGGGCCGGAAATGAGCTGGGCGCGGTTCGGAAGGATCGGCAGCTTTTCGGTCTTCTCCTTCACCTCGGCGATTTTCGGGGCGCCGGTTTCGGCGCGTTCGTCGATGACCAGCCGCTCCCAGTTGTTCTCGAACAGTTCGCAGATGTCGTCGACGACGGGGCCTGTCACCATCACGTCGGTGTCGCGCCAGCCGAACTCCTCGATCTCGCCTTTTGCATATTCCGTGGCCATGTTCATGCCGCCGACGATCGCAACGCCTTCGTCGACGATCAGCATCTTTTGGTGCGACCGATAATTCGCCTTCAGCGTATTGCGCAACAGCGGATTGTTGATCAATACCTGAACGCCGCCGTTCTGCATGCGCCGGATGATGCCCTTGCGGCGGCTGAAGGCGAACGCATCGTCGACGATGACGCGAACGTCGACCCCGTCCTTCACGCGCGCGATCAGGAGATCCGCCATCTTGTTTCCGATCTCGTCATCGTTCCAGAGCAGCGTCTGGATGCAGATGTCTGACTTCG
>JAGOCE010000446.1 GCA_017998915.1 Candidatus Ozemibacteraceae bacterium | reverse complement strand
CGATCGCCTCGGCTTCGATCAGGCCGTCGGTATACAGCACGAGCCGGTCGCCGGCCTCGAACGCGAACTCGCTGGGCACGAGGCGATTGCGCTTCGAGGCACCGAGCGGAAACGCCCGTTCCCCCTGAATCTGGATGACGCTCTTCCCCCGCACCACGAACGGGTCGTTGTGGCCGGCGTTCGAGAAGACCATGTGCATCCTCCCTCCGTCGAGAAAGCCCATGAAGCACGACATGATCCGCTGGCGTTCCAGCACCTTCAGAAGCGTCGTATTGAGGCTGGACAGGATCACCGCGGGATCGCCGGACTGGGTCCCCATGTGGGCAACGAGGGCCTTGGCCATCGCCATGACCATCGCCGCGCCGACGCCGTGGCCCGAGACGTCGCCGACCAGGATCATCATCCGGCCGTCGGGCATGGGAAAGAAATCGTAATAATCGCCGCCCGCCTGGGTCGCCGGCACGCAGGAGCCGCAGACCCCGAACGGCGGCAGGGAGAGCGATTTTTTCGGGAACAGGCTCTCCTGGACGATGCGCGCGACTTCGAGGTCGGCCATGCCTTCCATCATCTCGTTGAACGTCTGGGAAAGGTCGCCCAGTTCGTCCCGGTCGAGAATCGGAAGCCGCTTCTCGAACTCGCGCCGGCGCAGCGAGGTCACGCCCTCGGCGAGGTTGCCGATCGGCTCGAGGAATTTGCGGGCCAGAAGCGTGCCGACGGTGGCCCCCGTCAGCAGAATGGCGAGGCTGACGATGCCCACGGCCCATTGCAGGCGCCCGATCTCGGTCCGGATGAACCGATCGGAGGTTATCGCGATCAGGTCGAAGTTCGAAAGCTCCTGGCCGGGCACGCCGGTCAGCAGATACCTGTTTTCCGTGATCTGTACGTTGTCCCGCAGGGTCTGCGCCCGACCGCGAAGCCGAGCTCCGAATGCCTTCACCTCGGCCGGAACGCTGAATCCGCGAGGAAAAACGACATCGGGATCCTGCCTGTCGATGGCGACCCAGCGTGTATCGTCGAGTCTCCTGAACGTCTGAATCAAATACTTGTACAAATATAAATTTTCGACCTTGTTGCGGCTCCAGCCCGCGGAGAGCAGGAAGCGGACTTTTCCGGCGGTGTCATAAAGCGGAAGGATCGTCTGGACCGTCCGCCGGCCGGTGAAATTGAACTGGGTGATCCGCCCGAGCGAGGAGATGATATCCGCATACAGCGATTCGATATCGATCCCCCCCGCCGAGCCGATTTTGAACAGCGGGGAGTCCCTGACATCTTCGAGGTCGGATCTCCGGTTATACTGGCGGAAGAGGTCCAGGTAAATCGGCTTGAGCAGCTTGCGGTTCCGCTCGTCGTGATAGTCGACCGATCCGTCCGTGTATCCGATATCGCCGTTCTCGTTCACGGCGATGCCGGCGCGCAGTCCGGTCAACGACCTGAATTTGGTCATTCGTTCGGCAAGGGTGCGCTCGAAGGGAATCTCCAGCGAAAGGGGGCTGCCGAGCACCTGCTTGATCAGGCGATCCAGTTCTCCGATCGTCACCGGCATCCGGCGGTCGAACAGCCGGAGGGACTTTTCCATCTCGTCATGCACCTGTTTTTCGAGAACGATCTGCTTTTCGCCGAGATAATCGGTGGCGACCAGGCTCATGAACGCAAGAGGCAGTCCGACCATGTAGAGGAACAGGCCGACCAGTTTCTGGCGTATCGAGATATACGGAAGCCATTTCCCGCACATGACCATCCAGGTCGGAGCGGACAGGCCGAGGAACACGGCTACGAGCAGGAATGCCAGGAGTCGTTTTTCCGCGACGTGCTCGTTGACGCCGATCTCCGGGATGCTGACGAACAGTCTGACGGACGGGCTGATGACGGCATGGCCCCACAGCAATCCGCCCAGCCGGAGATACGTGCGGGGGGTGATTCTGAACTCTGCCAGCAGCCGCTGCAGCATGCCGACATCGGCGTCCTGGAGGGTATTTTCCTTTCGCCAGTCGGTCATTTCATCGACGACGAAGGCCTTGACCGTTCGCGAATGCCGGTTGAGAAAGGTCGCCCGGTCCTGCACGGCAACCGACTCCCAGGTCGGAATCTGGTTGACGTGAGCAATCAGCATTCCCCCGGCATGCCACCGGGAGAGGATGACGAAGTGGCGTTCATCGGTATTCGCCGCGACTCTCAGCAACCCGTATCTCAGCTGATCGGGCTTGAGCATGGCCCCGAGGAAACCCTGAAAGAGCCGCCACTGGTCGTTCAGCGGCCGCGTATCTTCGGCGATGGTGTGGATTTTGACGGCGGCGGCGAGCCTGCGCAGGACGGCGAGGGGCGGTTGCCTGTCGCACAGGTCCGGGCGCGGCTCACCCTTTCCGTCGATGAACGTGAACGTGAACAGCCCCGGGAACCGGCGATGCAGATGCCGCCTGTATATCGCGAATGATTGCGCCGGATCGCGGCCGCTTCTGAAGACTCGGGCCACCAGGATGCCGAAGAGGCGCTCCACGAAGATATCCGCCGAGCGAAACTGGTCGAAATTCGAAGTCATGCGCTCGAGTCGCTCCTCGAGCTGCCGCCGGTCCTTCTCTTCGGCTTCGCGCCAGAGGTTGCCGAACGCAAGCCACACAAGGAACAGCGGAATGCCGAAAAACACCAGCGAGAAGATCGCCCATCTGAGGCCGGGGAATTTCAGATTTCCTTTTTCCGTTCTCTCTTCCATCTCATCTCTTTTATACCATAGGGATCCCGAGTTCACAGGAAGGATATGATCGACCTGGCGAATGGACACCAACCCTGATAATGGGTGCGAATATCGTCGGCATGCGAGTCGAGCGCCCCTGAGAGGATCGCGTGATTGACCAAACCCTTCGTTGGTGGTATACTGAGCAATCCTCAATTCAATTTTTTACAGGAGGTTCTATGGCAGGGTTGGCATTGAACGCTGAAGTAAGAACGAAAACAGGGCAGGGTCCGTCCCGCCGTGACCGCGTTTCCGGAATGGTTCCGGCCGTCGTGTACGGTCGCGGTGTCGAGAAGCCCGTCCATTGCACGCTGAATCGCCGCGAGATCGAAGCGATCATCTCCAAGGCACAGCGCAACACCATCTACAAGCTGGTTTTTGCAGGCGGGAAAGAGCAGGAGCGCGAAGTGATCGTCCGCGAGATCCAGCGCCACATGATTACCGGCCTTTACTCCCATATCGATTTCCAGGCCATCGACATGACCCACCCCATCAAGATCGATGTCGACCTCAAGTTCGTCGGCGATCCGGTCGGCAAGAAGTCCGGCGCGATCTTCACGACGCAGCTCAAGACCGTCCGCATCGAGTGCCTGCCCACCAAGA
>JAGOCE010000445.1 GCA_017998915.1 Candidatus Ozemibacteraceae bacterium | reverse complement strand
GCTCCCACGTCTCCCTGCACCGCCGCTCGGCCATGACCGTCAGGAGCGCGCGCCGATCTTCCTGCGCCAATCCGTGGCTTGTCAGGAGTGCGTAGTCCTTGTTCCATATTGCATACTTTATATGTGGACCGAACGCGGCGTGCCAGCGGGAGACGATCCTGCGCGCCGTTGCCTGGTTCAATGCCGTCACGCCGTGGAGTCCGATGAGAATCTTTTCGTGAGCCAGGCTTTTCGGAAGAAGCCGTTCGCGTATGAGGGGAAGGCGGTTCCGGAGTGTGTCGAGATGCTCCAGGCGGATCGAGTCTTCGCGGCTCTCCTCGATGACGTCGAGACAGAGCCACCCGCCAACGAACAGGAGCGCGAGCAGAAGAAGCATGAAGTGCCTCTCCCGGGACGGTGAACGTTCAGTCATGCGCCACCGCCCGGATGCCGATGACCTGGACCGCTTCCTGCCTTCCGCGAACGCCCTGGATCTCGGTCGGAATAGGCGCGATGTCTGCGGGCAGGCCGGCGATCGTGGCGGCCGTGGTCAGAGCCGATGGATGCCGATCGCGCCCCGCGAGTTTCTCGAGACGCGCGGCCAGGTTGACGGTGTCGCCGATCGCGGTGGCGTCGAGACGCTTGCGAAGCGAGCCGATATGCCCGACAACCGGCGAGCCGGAGGCGAACCCGACGCCGTGGCGCAGTCGCCCGCCGGGCCTGACGCTCTCTTCGGCCATCCAGCGTTCCATCTCCCGGTCGATCTCGAGAGCGGTTCTCGCCGCGCGGAGGCCGGATGGCGGAAGATCCGGTTTTTCCCGGAAAATCGCCATGGCGGTATCGCCGATGAACTTGTCGATCTCGCCGTCGTGGCGCAGAACGGCGGATTCGCAGAGACCCAGGTATCGGCTCATCACCTGCATCGCCTCTTCCGGTTCGAGGCGGGCCTCGATGTCTCCGAAGCCGCGCAGCCCTGCGAACAGCACCGTCACCGGGCGGCGACTTCCCGGATCGGGCGTGTGTGTCGAGGCGTTTTCCACGAGGTCGGTCCGCAGGAACGGCGTCATGCGGGCTTTGTGCCGGAGACCCTGGACCAGGACCCCGAGCCGCCGGATCAGGACCCCGAGCTCGTCGTTGGCGGTCGATACGATGCGGGTCTTGTAGTCACCCCCTTCGACGCGCCTGACGGCGGCCAGCAAGGCCGACAGGGGCTCGATGAGCAGGCCGCGCAGCCCCTTGACGGCCCAGAGCGATGCCATCGTGCCGCCGAACGCAAACAGGAAGAGGAGCGCCGCGGTTGCCGACCAGGATGGATCGGTCGCGTCGGCCCTGATCAGGGAGATGCCGGCGGCGTCTATTCCCTTGAGAGGTCGGGCGCGGACGAGCCAGGGACGTTCTCGGAACTCGAGCGTCGTCTGAATGGGTTGGCCCGTGAAACGAACCAGGTCGAGGATCTTCCGGATTGTTCTATTTGATCCGATATAGAGATGCGTCGATGGAACATCGCCGAGCACGGCCAGTTTAACGTTCTGCCCGCGCATCTCCGACAGCGCCCGTCCCACCATCAGCGAGTTCAGGTTCGACAGGTCGAAGTGGACGCTGAAGAAACCGAGGGGCTTTTCATCGGTCTTCCCACGAATGAACGTCTGAAAGATCACGGTCTTCTGGCTCGCGAACTGGACCGGCGTGAGCTTGTTGAAGAGCGCCTGATTGTGGCCGTCGATCCCTTTTTCCGGGATCAGCATCTCGAACTCGACGGGAAACGGCCGTTCATTCGGCATCTTCGTCATTTTGAACCCGTAATACTGCATGGTTCGCTTGCCGATCGCGTCCAGCATGCCCCAACTGGCCTTGCTGTCCGCGACGTGGAACTCGAACGATCGCCCGTCGCGAAACACCAGGACGGCCCTGGAAAGCCCGGACTGGAGAAACGGAGTCAGTTGCTTCTCGAAGGCCGTCGTGGAAGCGACGGTCGCCAGATCATTGCTTCTGCTGACAACGAGAAGAAGGTTTTCGAGACGGCCCAGTTCCGAGGCGACCTTCTGTTCAACACTGGCAAGCCGGCTTTCGAGCTGCTTCAGCTGGCCTTCGTTCTGGCTCTGCGATAGCCGGTTCAGGTGCTCGAGGCCCAGCAGCGCCATCGCGAGCAGTGTCGGAACGGTGAGCGCCGCCGCGGCGATCTTGAATTTCGCCTCGAGGTTGAGCCGTGGATGCCACCAGCCGGCCCCCAGGGCGAGAAGGGCAAGCCCGGCCGCGAACACCGCTCCGGCGAGCAGACCGCGCGATGCGGCCATGGCGGTGGTTGCCCAGCGCGATTTCGAAGGGGTGCGGATCGCGACGGCCAACAGCAGGTCGGGATTCTTATCGTATATTATTGAGTATACAAACCATTCCGCCGTCGAATACATCGACTGCCCCCGCTCGAGCATCTGCCCCAACCCGTGAAGCATCCCCGGAGACAGCGGCTCGGCCGCCGGCCCGTCGCCCGCAATCTGCCACAGGCCACCGATGGCCGTCTCCTCGTCGGAGAGAAGGCGGATGGCCCGTTCGAGCTCCCAGCCCTGTTTTGCCCGATATACGGGTGCGATGACGATGCAGCTGCCGAGCCGACGCTTCGCCGGCCGGCCGGCGTTGAAGGCAACGATCGCGAGCGAATGGGGCTTTCCGCCGATCAGCACTTCGGTTGCTTGGATACGGCTCCGGCGAAGGTAGTTCAGCGTGGCGATGCTGCCGAACGTTTTTTTGAAGAAGCCCTGGGCAAGCGACAGTTCGGTGGTGCTGACGACCTTCTCGCTTCTGATTGCCCGCAAAAACGCCTGCCAGGCTCGTTGCCCTGGTGGCAGCTGTCGGCCGGCCACCGGGATCATGCGGTCTGAGGCGTCGAACCAGTGAATCTGGGTGTCGGCGGGGAAAAAACGCCGGAGCGTTCCGTCGTGCAGGCGGGCGGCAGCGGCGTCGATGGCGCGACCGCGACGCTCGGCGAGCACGGAACGCCGGAACAGACCAAGTTTCTCGGTGATGACGACGTTCCGATCGAGGGCGCTTCTCAGGCGCATGACCAGCTCGCGCGCCTTTTCGCGGCACTCGGCCTCGCGGGCAGCTTCGGTCGATGCCTCGAACCGGCTTGTCAGGTGCCAGAGGCCGACCGCGGGAAGAACGACGACGACAAGAAAAAAAACCGCCGCCCAGGTCAGTGACTTTCGCCTGCCGTCGGAGCTGCGATCTCCCGGTTCGGGGGTCGCCGAGCCGGCTCTCTCCGGCGCCTGATGAGTGAGTTCGCCCATCATGGGGGGTATGGTAGCACAGGAAAGATTGCCTCGAACCGTCGAATCTGCGATGATGCCCGTGTATGAACCCGATG
>JAGOCE010000055.1 GCA_017998915.1 Candidatus Ozemibacteraceae bacterium | reverse complement strand
CGGAGCAGGCGATGCTGGGTGCCCCCGACTTCGTCATCGAGATTCTTTCTCCTGCAACGGCATCGATAGATCATGTGCGCAAGCGCCGAGTCTATGAAACGCACGGGGTGCGCGAATTCTGGCTCGTCCACCCGACTGACCGGACCGTGCTGGTATACCGTCTCGGCGCGAACGGCTCGTTCGAGTTCGGCGGCGTTCACGCCTGCGAGTGCCTCGAACTGGAGGTCTCGATCTTCCCGGGCCTCGTCATCGACTTCGACCGCGCATTTCCAGGAACACCCAAAGTCGTCCGAGAACCCCCGCCTCCCTATGGCTCCCGTTCGGGGAAGACCCGGTCATAACAAGAAACTCGGGATATACACCTGGTTTTCGTCTCATGGTAGTTCTGGGGACGTGATACTGGCCTGTTTTCAGGGGCACTACCGCTGAAACTCAGAGGGCACGAGGAACACCGAGACTTCACAGAGATTTCAATTTTCTCCGTGAAGCCTCGGTGCCCTTCGTGTTCTCCGTGATGGAGCCGTTTTACTCGTTCACAATCCCTTCACCACAGAGGTCGAAAAAAATCGTGTTTCTCGGTGTCTCCGTGCCTCTGTGGTGCGGTGTTCAATGAAGTGTCAGGATCGGCAAAAGAACTTTTTGAGTTCGCCGGCGAACATCTTTTCAACGTGTTTGCCGTCGCGGGTTCTGGCGAGACCGCCTTTGGCAGTTTCCTTGTAATCAGAGTGGATTCGTTCGCCCACCTCGCGCATGGTAAGCATCACTTCATCGGGAGATACGTAGGATTTTATGCCGGACAGCGCCATCAGCGCGGCACTTATGGCGAGGGAAGAATAGACCCCGTTACGTTTGACGCAAGGCACTTCGACCAGTCCCGCGATCGGGTCGCAGATCAGCCCGAGACTGTTCTTGATCGCCAGCGTGAACGCGGCGATCACCTGCTCGACGTCTCCGCCTTCCAGATAACAGAGGGCGGCGGCGGCCATCGCGGCGGCTGAGCCGACCTCAGCCTGGCAGCCATGGTCGGCTCCGGCCATCGACACGTCGGTGAAGAGAAGCATTCCCAGGAAACCCGAGACCAGAAGCGATTCGAGAATCCGCTCCTCAGAAGGATGTGCGAGTTCGGCGTAGGCCCGCAGCACGCCCGGAAGAATACCGCAGGATCCGGCGGTCGGGCAGGCGACGATGACACCGCTTCTGGCGTTCACTTCGTTCACCGCGGTGGCGTATGCAACCGCTCTTCCGTAAATATTGTCGAACAGGGGATGCCCGGCGACATAGCCGTTGAGTTTGAATCCGGAGTCGCCCGAAAGGCCGAGCATCGACATTTTCCGGTTGGCAACCCCGGTTTTCGCGGACTGCTCCATGGTTCTCCAGTAGGTCCGCATCTGTTGGAAGATGTCTTCGCGCGTCATCGCATACATGCCGGATTCCACGTCGATCACGACATCGACCAGTCTTTTCTGTTCACGCCGACAGTACCCGATCAGCTCTTCGAGCGTGTTGAATCGCATGACGTAGCCGGTCTCCGGCCCGCTGTGATCGAAAATGCCACGAATCACCGGCAGCGTGCCTGCGGCATTCTGCGTTGCCACGATCGCATCGCCGTCGAGGTAGAAGTCGCGCTTTCCCGTGATCGGCGTCTCGAGCAACGTGTCGAAATACCTGATCTCAACGTTTCCGGCACCGATCGAAAAGCCGGTGATGGTATGGGTGCCGGAATCGGTCGTGAAAATGATTTCCGCAACATTGTTGTTCTTTTCGCCGGCATAACGAAGGTCGTCTTCCGGGAGACCGCGGGAAAACCCGATAAACCGGGCCTTGCCGGCACCGAACACAAAACCGTTGGTCCGGAGATACTCCGGTTCGCCATGGCTGAGCATGGTTTCATCGTCAGCCGTCAGACCATGAAGTCCGCCGGCAAGCGCCAATGGCGTTTTGTGCCCGACGCCGGTGTCCCTGAAAGAACCGATCAGCTTGATTTCGATGCTCTGAACCGTCTCGCCCTGCTCGACCTTGGCCAGAATGATATTGCGGGCAATCTGTCCGATGCGGTTCGCACCGGCCGTATGGGAGCTGGATGGCCCAACCATGGCGGGGCCCACCAGGTCGAAGATGCTCATCGGAATGGTATACTGCTGAATATAGCGCTCGAAATCCGCCGTCAGCGATTGCAGTTCCTCGGCTTCGATGCGGTCAGCACTGTGGATTCTGGCGACGTGAAAAGAATTCACCTTCTCGGTCTCATGCAGTTTTCGCCAAACTTCGACGAAATCGACGTTCAGATCATGCAGCTTGATCGTTTCCCAGAGGTTGGTGAGCAACGTCTTGTGGGCGACGTTGATGCACCGGATCTCGATGATCTGCGCATCATCGTCATACTCGATGACCAGATGCCGCTTGATCAGGCCGCGCTCATTGAAAAAAGAAGCCCTGGATGAAGCGAACGCGGGAATCTTGAATTCCGCGGCTCTGTCTCCGATGATTTCGTCTACATATATCGAGTGAAGCAGAAAGCCCACTTCCCTGTTTGCAAACGTCCGATACATGACGTTGTTGTTGCGGCAGGCCCAGGTGATGCTCTCGATCTGCTCCAACAACGTCGGAATATCGTAGTCGTGAAAAATGAAGTCGTTGATTTCTCCCTGGTACCGCAGCAGACACTTCTTGCGTTCGTTTTTGTAAAAGTGTTCTATGAAAAGCTCGTGATGCCTGAAATCACTGGGATACGAGTTTTCAAAATACGATCTGGACATGACGGCGCAAAACTGCTCGGGATGTTGAACGCCGTTTTCCCGGGCGAAGGCGACCAGATCTGAGTTCGAAAAATGTTGATTCATTGCAAGGCTATTGTAGCCAAAATCATCCGACAAAGCAATGGCATGAAAACTTCAGAAATCCGATGCACACACCTGGCTTTCGCCTACAGGAACGTTTTGGGGATGTGATACCGGCCTCTTTTCCGGGATCACAACCGTTGAAGCACAGAGGGGACGAAGAACACAGAGACTTCACCGAGTTTTCAATTTTCTCTGTGAAGCCTCCGTTCCTTCGGTCCCCAGGACGGTTCGCGAGTCGCAACGAACGGATGATTCTCCCTGAGAGGCATATCCCATGCGGGCTCGGGAGCCCCCGGTGCTTGAGAGTATACTTGAAAAATCGGAAGCGAAATTCGGTTCTCGAGGAAGTAGATCATGAAACGACGATATGCGTCCATTGGAGCGCTCTGCTGTGCCGTGATGCTGATGGCTGCCGCGGCCGCATGTGCCGCGGAGGATCTACGCGTGGCGAAGCCCGGCGAGGAGTTTCTGATCATCGGGCACATGGGGGCGCCGCTGAACGCGGTCGAGAATACGATCGACGGGTTCAAAAAGGCGATCGAGCTCGGCGCGAATGCGATCGAGACCGATCTTTCCCTGACGAAAGACGGCGAGGTCGTGCTGTGGCACGACTGGAGCCCGAACTCGACGGTGGCCCTGTTCAGACAGGCCGGGAAGCAGGGGCTGTATGCCCGGCCGTTCAACCCGAATCTCAGAAATGCCATGCGCAAGGCGGTTCCCGAGCTGACGCTCTCGGAGCTGCGCGCGAACTACGGCTATACGTTGCGCACCAACAAGCTCGGAACGAAAGACAAGCTTTCGGCGCGTATTCCCACGATCGAGGAGTTCTGCGCCTGGGCAGCCGGCGAAGACCGGCTCAAACGGGTCTTCTTCGACATCAAGATTCCCGACGGGAAGACCCAGTTCGTGAAGCCGCTCGTTGAGCGCGTCGCGAAAGCCCTGCGCGACCGTGGCCTCGAGGGGCGTGCGATCCTGATGTCGCCGTATCACGGCATCCTTTCCGCGATGATCGCCGTCGAGAGCGATCTGACGATCCTGCACGACCAGGAACTGCCGCCGGTCCTGATTCTCAACAAGAAGAAGTTTTCGACGGTCGCCGGGGCCATCGAACTGAAGCTGGGGTGGGGGGCCATCGGCCGGCCGGTCGCGACGATCAACGGGTATTCCATCTTCAAGAAAATCATCGCGTATGATATGAAACTGGCGCGCATCCACAATTTCAACAAGGCCGAGCCGCCGGTCGAAGGCGTCATTGCCTGGACGCTCGACAAGCCGGAAGAGATGCGCGACATCATCAAGCTCGGGGTGCACGGCATCATGACGAATCGCCCCGACCTCCTCCGCGACATCGTCGCCTCCTGGAAGGACTGACGGCGGAACCCCTGAGGAACGCCGCACCACCGAGACGCAGAGACACAGCGCCACAGAGACAATTTCTCCACGAAGACACCAGGCGCGAAGCAGGGATGTCGAAATTTGGTTCTGCCTTCAACCGCGGGTAGGTGTACGTGGTGAGCTTCTATTCCAGATAGAGCCGGCTTGTTTTCGGGAATTCCTGCAGGCGGTCGATGAATTCCTGCGTTTCGAAAATCCGGAAGCTAGGCAACGAACCGTCCCTTTTTGTTCTGGACATCGGAGCGGGTTCTTTTCATACATACTATATATTGTATGATATTTCAGACGGCGGTGAGCGAGGGTGGGGTGTCGGCGGGTTTTTCGGCGAGGACGGCGAAGGTGCGGACCGGCTCGGAAATGCCCTTGATGGGGACGGGCTCGAGTTCGCGGGTTTCGAAGGCGGTGCGCACCTCGTTCCAGGTCGATTCGCTGATGACGATGTGGTTTTCATCGCGGGCGAGCGAGCAGAGGCGGCTCGCGAGGTTCACCGGCGAGCCGATGACGGTGTACTGGAGGGCCTTCGAGCTGCCGATGTAGCCGGCGACGACGTCGCCGGTGTTGATGCCGATGCCGATCCTGAGCGGCATCTTGCCGGCGCGTTCGCGCTCGGCGTTGAAGCGGCCGAGCGCCTCCTGCATGCGTAGGGCGGTGCGCACGGCGCGCACGGCGTCATCGGGCCGCGTGACGGGGGCGCCGAAGAGGGCGATCATGCCGTCGCCGACGAACTTGTCGAGGGTGCCGTCGAACGAGAAGACGACGTCGACCATCCGCTCGAAATACCCGTTCAGCAGCGAGACGATCTCGCCCGCGTCCATCTTTTCCGACATCGAGGTGAAGTTGCGGATGTCGGAAAACAGCATCGTGGCGCGCATCGGCACGCCGCCCTGCCTGACCTCGAGCCTGCCGCTCGCGACGTATTCGGCGATCACGGGCGAGAACATGCGCTGGAGCCGGGCGCGCGTGGCGGCCGCCTCTTCATTCTTGCGCGCCAGCCCGGCGTTCGCGACGAGCAGCGCTGCCTGGTTCGCCAGCGTCGAGAGAATCTGAAGGTCTTTTTCGGAAAAGGCGTGCGTGACGAGTTGTGAATCGATGATCACGATGCCGAGCAGGGCGTCCTTGTAGAGCAGGGGCACGGCCATGGCGCTGCGGATTCCCTGGGCGATCACCGACTGGGCGTTCTGGAATCGCGGATCGTCGGCCGCGTCGAGCAGCAGGATGCCGATCCGTTCCTCCTCGATGTGTTTCACCATCGAGGTCGAGATCATGAACTCCTCGTCGGGCCGCTCCTTGCGCATGCGGCTGGCGCGCGGCACGAGCCGGCCGTTGGCCTCATACAGCAGCACCACGCCGCGGTTCGCCGGCAGCATGTCGAAGACGCACTCGAGAATGCGGTCGAGGATGCGGTCGAGGTCGATCTCGTGGCCGACCGCCTGCATCAGCTCGTGGGCGATGCGCAGCTTCTCGTAGTCGCGGCGCAAATACTCGACATCCGCGATTTCCTTCTCGGGCTGGAAGGTTTTCGACTCGACGGCGATGCGCCCCTGCACCATGCCCGGCTGTTTCGGGGTGAAAACCGCCTGCATCGCATGCTGACTGTCGAGCTTCAAGGGGGCGACTGGTTCCGGCACCGCGATCGGCCCGCCCCTGGTTGGCCGGTCGGAAAGCGCCGCGTCACCCGGAGCCGCGATGGCCCGGCGATCTTCGATCAGGAAGATACACTCGGTGCCGCCGAGCGAGAATCGCGCGCCGTTCTGGAGCCGGGTCGGCACCGTGAGACGAATGCCGTTCAGCAGGGTGCCGTTCCGCGAGCAGAGATCCTCGACGACGTATCCGTCGCCCTGGAGCGTGATGCGGCAGTGGGTCTTCGAGATATGCGGCTCGGGAATCGCGATCGCATTCTCGGGCAGTCGTCCGACCGTCGCCACCTTCTCGATTTCGTACACCAGCCGCTGCCCGCTCGGCATCAACACGATCAGTCTCGCCATAATCCGGAAAGCCTCTCAGAAATTCGTTCTTCTCTCGCTCCAGATTACCATATCGATGGATCGAAAAGAAGTCTCGATTCGAAAGGTGTGTCAGTCCAGGGGCAGTTGAAAATTCCCTGCGACGATTCCAGCGACGGTGATGTCTTCATCGAGGCTTTCCCAGCGCAGGGCATAGCCGCTCAAACGGATGTCGATACGGGCGAGATCCTCGTCAGACGCATCTTTCAGAAGACGAAAACGGGAAGCTGGAAACCCGATGACCCGACCATCCGTCAGTTCGATGAAGACCATTCTCTTTTCAACCCACGCCTTGATGGCGAGAGGTTCTAGTTGTTCCGCATCGTTATTTCGGAGAGTGGAAGGCATGATATTTCTCCACGAGAAGCTTTTGATGTTGAAAGACGATCTTTTCTATTTCACGGATGGCTTTTGGAGGTATTCCGATGTTTCTGGCAAGTCTGATCGGGTGAAGCCAGAATTTGCACTCGCCGTCAGGTGATTCGACATGGATGTGGGGTGGTTCCTGACGCTCGTCGGAATAAAAGTGAAACCTGAAGGAGCCTATACGCAATACCGTAGGCATACAGAAAGTGTAACTCAGGGGGACTGTTCAAGTCGAGTTTTCATTACGAGGTTGAACTGAACTGGATTTCGTGGAGGTGGGCGTAGCGGCCGCCTCTGGCGAGAAGGTCGTCGTGCGTGCCTTCCTCGACGAGGCGGCCGTCGTGCATGACCAGGATGCGGCGGCAGTGGCGGATCGTCGAGAGTCGATGGGCGATGATGAGGCATGTGCGGTCTTTCGCCATTGTTTCTATAGCAGCCTGTATTGATTTTTCGGTCTCGGTGTCGACGGCCGACGTGGCCTCGTCGAGGACCAGGACCGGCGGATCGGCGCACAGGGCACGGGCGAAGGCCAGTAGCTGACGTTGGCCGGTCGAGAGGTTCGCGCCGCGTTCGTACAGCTCGCCGTCGAATCCGCCCGGCAGTGCGCGCAGGAAGCCGGCGGCCCTGACGCGCTCGGCATGGCCGGCCACTTCCGCTTCGTCGCGTGTTTCATCCCAGAGGCGGATGTTCTCGAGAGCGCTGCCGGAAAAGATGAATACATCCTGCTGGATGACGCCGATGCCGCGGCGCAGGGCATCCTTGGAGATGGTGCGCAACTCGATGCCGTCGATCGTGATCGAGCCGGAATCGATCTCGTAGAACCGCTGGAGGAGGGAGGCGATCGTCGTCTTACCGGCCCCCGTGTGGCCGACGATGGCGACCGACTCGCCGGGCGCGACCCGAAAACTGACGTCGTGGAGCACCTTTCGGCCGGGCTCGTAGCCGAACGTGACCCGGTCGAACACGATCTCTCCGCGCCAGCGGTCGGGGGCCGAACCTTCGATGATCGCCTGTTCCTCTTGTTCGTCCATGAGGGCGAAGACCCGCTCGGCCGCCGCCATGGCGCTCTGGAACAGCGTCACCTTCTCGCTGATATTGCGGATCGGGAAGAAGAAAAACTGGGCGTAGGCCAGGAAGCTGACCAGGACGCCGACGGTGATCTGGCCGTTCCGCACCATCGAACCGCCGAGCAGGAGGACGATGACGATCGTCAGACCGTTGATCAGCGTCACGACGGGTGAGAAAACGGCGTGATGGAACAGCGACTCGAGCTGGGCGTCGCGGTGGCCGGCGTTGAGGGCGACGAAGCCGGCGGCCCGTTCCGGTTCGCGGCGGTACATCTGGATGATCTTCATTCCCGAAATGTTTTCGGCCAGCGTCGCGTTGAGACGGGCGATCCGCTGGCGAACGAGGCGGTACGCGGTGCGTATGCGGGACTGAAAATACACGGCCGATGCGATCAGCAGGGGGACGGTCGCGAGCGTCGCGAGGCCGAGCACGGGCTCGAGCAGCAGCATGGCGATCGCGATGCCTGCGAGAACGACGAGGTCGCCCAGGACGACGACCAGACCCGAAGAAAACAATTCGCCGAGCGCCGCGACGTCGTTCGTCACCCGCGTCACCAGCCGGCCGACAGGGTTGCGGTCAAAAAAACGGATGGGCAGACGCTGGAGATGTCCGAACAGGCGGGTGCGGAGTTCGAGCATCACGCTCTGGCCGACATACTGCAGCAGATAATTCTGGCCGCAGGCGGCGAGGAAAATCAGCAGTTCGAGCCCCCCGTAGACGAGCGCCAGCCGTGAGACGGCGGCTGCATCACCCGACTTGATGCCGAGATCGACGACCCGGCCGAGCACCCATGGATTCACGAGAAACATACCCATCCCGAGAAACACGAGGAAAATCGCGGCAGCAGCCGGAACGAGGTGCGGCCGTACATACGGCAGCAGCCTGCGCATCAGCCGGGCATCGTATACCGAGCCGATCAGTTCATCGTCCTGCACATACGAATCACGCATGGCCTGCCTCACCCTTCGAACTTCCCGTCGATCGTGGTGACGTTTCGTATTGGTTGATGAGCTGCTGCCTGTGCCAGAGGCGGGCATACGCGCTGTTGGCGGCGAGGAGTTCGGCGTGGGTGCCGCGCTCGATGATGCGGCCGCGGTCGAGATGGATGATGAGATCGGCGTCCTGAACCGAAGCGAGGCGGTGCGACACGATCAGGGTCGTGCGGCCGGCGCGGGCGGTTTTGAGCTCGCGCCTGATCTGCTCCTCGGTGTCGGCATCGACGGCGCTGGTCGTGTCGTCGAGAACCAGCACGGGCGGATCGGCGGCGAGGGCCCGGACGAGGGTCAGACGCTGTTTCTGGCCTCCGGAAAGGTTGACGCCGCGTTCGCCGAGGAGGGTTTCGAATCCTTTCGGAAGCGCCTCGATCTCGGGAAGGATGCGGGCGATTCTGGCGCAGTCGCGGGCTCGCGAAAGATCGTTTTTGTCTTTCATACCGAATGCTATATTTTCCAACACCGATTCGGAAAAAAGGAACGCATCCTGCGGCACGACGCCGAATGTACCTCGCAATGCCGGCAGGGGAATCTCTCGAATGTCCCTTCCGCCGATGAAGACGGTGCCGGGCGGAGTGTCAAGCAGGCGCATGACGAGGTTGAGAAACGTCGTTTTCCCGCTTCCGACCGGGCCGACGATGCCGAGCGTCTCTCCGGGGCCGACCTTCAGCGTGATATCCCGCAGGACCGGTTCTGCGCAGCCGGGAAACGTAAACGTGAGATTCCTGACTTCGATGGCGCCGGAAGGACTCTCGGGTCCGGATTCCGCCGGGCCGGTGATCTCCGGCCGTTCGTCGAGGATTTCCCGGCTGCGGGCGAGGGAGGCCATGCCGCGCTGGGCGATGTTGATCGCCATGCCGAGCGCCGTCATTGGCCAGACCAGCTTGAGAATGTATGCCTGGAACGCGACGAACGAGCCGAGCGTGATCGTGCCGTCGAGCACCTGGCGGCCGCCGGCCCAGATCAGCAGGAAAATGCCGAGGCCCATCGCCAACTCGAGGGCGGGGTGGAAGACCGCTTCGAGGCGGGCCAGTTTCAACTGGTCGTCGAGCAGGCCGCGGCTGATGTCCGCGAACAGGGCCTCCTGAGCTGACTCACGCCTGAAGCCCTTGATGACGCGGATGCCGGCGACCGCTTCCTGGGCGTGGGAGGAAAGGTCCGCCAGTCGCTTCTGGACCTGGGCGGACCGGGCGTGGATCCGGCGGCCGACGAGGACGACGAAGAACGGGATGAGCGGTGCGGGGGCGAGAACATACAGTGAAAGTGACGGGGAGAGCCAGAACATGATCGCCGGGATCCAGAGGAAGTAGAACAGGGTGTCCATGATGAGGAGCAGCCCGATGCCGAACATCTGGCGCACCTCGTCGATGTCATTCGTCAGGCGCGACATCAGCTCGCCGGTCTTCGTCCGGGTGAAGTAGCTGAACGAGAGGGTTTGAAGATGGGTGTACAGGCGCGTGCGTAGTTCGAACGCGACGGCGTGGCTGGTTCCGATGAAATACTGCCGCCAGATGTATCTGCCGAGGGCCTGCCCAAGGGTCACGAGGGTATACAGCCCGCCCAGTTTCCAGATGAGCGATGCGTCTGCGCCCTTTTCGAGACCGTCGATGGCCGCTTTGATGAGAAGGGGCGGCGTAATGTCGAACGCATCGACCAGCGCGAGGGAAACGATGGCGAGCAGGAATGGTCGCTTGAACTCCCAGAGCAGTTCGAACGCCAGCCGCCGCGTCGAGGACGGCGGAGTCGAGGCTTCAGAAACGCCTTCCGGTGATGCAGATCTGCTCAAAACATGTTCCTTCCGCTATCGGGGTCGTGGAAATCGCCCAGGATGCGGCGCGCAAAGATACCGCCCGTGGCCTCCACTTGTCAAACCGCCCCCCCGGTTAGATCGAGCACATCGTTTTTCGCATCCTCATGCGCCCTCCCCGTGATTCGACGAAATATTTGCGGGGTGAAACAAAGTCTGATACCATTTTCTGGAGAGATACCACGAGTCCGGCTGAACATGCGCTGCCAGGGAGAGATATGCAGCCTGCGCAGACGCCAGGGGCGGAGGTAGAGAGGTGAAGATCAGGTTCTGGGGGTGCAGAGGGTCGATCCCGGCGCCCGGCCCAAACACTCTGAGGTATGGTGGGAACACCACCTGTGTCGAGGTGCGGCCGCTGGGCGGCGGCATCGTGATCATCGATGCCGGCTCGGGCATCAGGTCCCTGGGAAAGCAGCTCCTGAAAGAACAAGATCTTTCGGATATCTACCTTCTGCTGACCCATTCACACTGGGACCACCTGACCGGCTTCCCGTTTTTCACGCCAGCATATCTCAAAAAATATAATATTTATGTTTATGGCGGGCCGAGCGCGCAGAGTTCCCTGAAGAAATACCTGAGCCACCAGATGACGGCGCCGTATTTTCCGGTTGATTTCAGCCTGATGAAGGCCGCGTTTCACTTCGAGAGCAACGGGCTTCAGGGGCGCAGCATCGGAGGAATCGAGTTCTCGGCCATCGAATTGAGCCATCCGAACGGGGGATACGGTTTCAAGCTGACGCGAAACGGAAAGAGTTTCGTGTTCCTGACCGACAACGAGCCCGCGTTTCCCCACGAAGGCGGCCTGAAACGAGATGAATACGTGAATTTCTGCCGCGGCGCAGATCTTCTCGTCCACGATGCCCAGTATACCGACGAGGAGATCAAGGTCACCCGCGGGTGGGGCCATTCGACGTTCGCCGAAGCGACGCAGATCGCGATCGACGCCGGCGTCAAGCGATTCGGACTGTTTCACCACGATCCCGATCGCACGGACGAAGACATGGATGGGTATGTCGAGGCGTGCAGGGCCCAGATCGCCCGGGCCGGCGCCAAGATCGACTGCTTCGGCTGCATGGAAGGCGCCGAACTTTCTCTGTAGGGCAGGAGCATCTGTCTCGCAATCGCTGAGCACACGCACGGCGATCATTCGCCACAAAGGCGCCAAGACCCAAAGAACGGCGATAGACCCAAAAAAGTTCAACATCCCCGTCCGCGAATGGCAGAGAGATTTCACGAGGGAATGAAAGAATCTCTCATGCGCTTGTCCCGGCGTTTCAAGAAACGCCCGGACTTGCAAACGGGGCGGGCGTATGATATTCTGCTCGCGCCTTCCCCGGACACCATCCGAGACGTGGCATAGTCATTCCAGTCCAAGCAACACAGTACTGAAGGAGTAGAGTCATGCAGAGTCGCGTAAAATGGTTCAACAACGCCAAGGGCTTCGGTTTCATCGAGAACAACGGCGGCGGCAAGGACATCTTCGTCCACTACAAGCAGATCACCGGCGATGGGTACCGCTCGCTGGAAGAAGGCCAGACGGTCGAGTTCGAGGTCGAGGAAGGTCCCAAGGGCCCCCAGGCCGTGAACGTCCGCAAGATCTGAGCACGGAACGCAGAGCAGTTCGGGGGCGACGGCATCGGCCGCTTCGCCCCCGTTTCATTCAAACGACGTTTCCCCGCGGAACGCGGGCGGCATCACGAAGGAAGTACGAACATGGACGCACCCTCCAGCAGTAATCTCGACCTGAATATCGTTCAGCAGCAGAGACTCGACGTCATCAACAACCTCCGGAGCGAAGGCATCGAGCCGTTCGGCCACCGCTACGACCGGACGCACGATACCGAAGCCGCGAAAGCCGCGTTCGACGTTGCCGAGAAGGCCAACGGCCCGGCCGAGCATTTCGAGTGGGGCCCGGTCAAGATTCCTGGCCGCCTGGTCGCCAAGCGTGAGCAGGGGAAAACCGCGTTCGGCCACCTCGCCGACATGAAGGGGCGCCTCCAGCTCTACTTCCGGAAAGACGTGCTGAGCGAGAAGGAGTTTGCGCTTCTCAAGCGGCTGTACGCCGGCGACATCATCGGCGTCGAGGGCATGATGTTCCGCACCCGCACCGGCGAGGTCACCCTGCGCGTGACGGCGATCACCGTGCTGTCGAAGTCGGTGAACCCGCCGCCCGAAAAGTTCCATGGGCTGACCGACGTCGAACAGCGGTACCGGCAGCGGTATGTCGACCTGATCGCGAATCCCGAGGTGCGCGACACGTTCATCAAGCGGAGTCGCATCGTGCAGAGCATCCGCGAGTTCATGAACGCACGCAATTACCTCGAGGTCGAGACGCCGATGATGCACCCGATCGCGGGCGGCGCGGCGGCCAGGCCCTTCGTGACGCACCACAATGCGCTCGACATGGATCTCTTCCTGCGCATCGCTCCCGAGCTGTATTTGAAGCGGCTGCTGGTCGGAGGCTTCGAGCGGGTGTACGAGATCAACCGCAGTTTCCGCAACGAAGGCATCTCGATCAAGCACAACCCCGAGTTCACCATGATGGAGACCTACCACGCCTTCGGTGACATGGAAACGATGATCGAGCTTACGGAATCGCTCGTGGTCGAGGTGACGAAGCAGTTCTTCCCCGACCTGAAGGTGCCCTACCAGGGCAAAACGCTCGATTTCAGCCGGCCCTGGAAGCGGCTGAAGATGGTCGACGCCGTGCGCGAGGTCGCCAACTGCCCCGAACTCGATTTCAACTGCCCGCGCGAACTGGCCGCGGCCAAGGCGAAAGAGCTCGGGATTTACATCGAGCCGACCGACACCAGCGCCAAGCTGATCGTCAAGATCTTCGAGGAGAAGATCGAGTCGACGCTGATGAACCCGACATTCGTGATCGAGTATCCGAAAGAGACCTCGCCGCTGGCCAAGGCCAACGCGCAGGACCCGACGAAGGTCGATCGGTTCGAGATGTTCATCGCCGGCCGCGAAAACGCGAACGCGTTCTCCGAGCTGAACGACCCCGAGGAACAGCGCATGCGCTTCGAAGACCAGCTCCGGCAGCGGGCCGGCGGCGACGACGAAGCCCACCAGATGGACGAAGACTACGTGAATGCCCTGCGGTACGGCATGCCTCCGGCCGGCGGTCTGGGAATCGGCATCGATCGGCTCGTGATGGTGCTGACCGACTCGGCGTCGATTCGCGACGTCATCCTCTTCCCGACGCTGCGCCGCACCGACAACAAACCGAAGTCCGAAGAGGGCGAAACGCCCGAAAAGTCCTGACGATAACGATTTCCGGAGGACGATCCATGCCGACGAGCCTGCTGAAGACCCTGGGAATGGCCGCCGCGTTGTCGGTGGCTCTTGCGGGAACCTGCGCTGCTCCCGTGGCCGCGGTGACGCCCGACGTGCGACTGCCCGCGTGGCATGCCCTCGAGGTCCGGGTATCCGAATGGAACCCGGCGAAAGGCGAGATCGGCATCGACGCGGAACTTCGCAGCCTGGACGTGCCGTTGAAGGATCTCGTCGCGGAAGTCCACTGGCCGAAGCCCGTTGAAGGCCGTGGCGGCCGCAAGACGGCAGATGCCCTGCCGGCCGGTCAGCTTTGGAGCACGAAGCATTCAGCCGCGGGCCTGACCATTCCGTTCGACGGCTGGATCGAGCTGGAGATGCTCGCCAGGCCCGATTCCGCTGTGATCCGCCGGAAGATCGAGGGCACCGCGACGTATACGCCGGCGATGCGCCAGGTCATGATGGGCGAAGTCGCCGCCATGAACGCCCCCATTTCCATCGGCCGGAATCTCGCATTGTATACTGATAATAATATAGCTGCTATGATGCCAGAGGCTCTCGTGTTCCAGCCGATTCTGAACGCTGGCTCCCGTCGGCTTCACCTGTGGGTGCCGGATATCGCTTCCGACGGCTCTCTTCGGTCAGCTCTCGGAAACCTCCGGGCCAGCATCGACACGGGCAAGCCGGCTCCGGCGCTCGACGAGGCGATCAAAGCCGTCGACGAGGCGATGGGCGCCGCGAGCGATACGGTCGAGATCTCGTGCGGCAACGGCAGGCCCTCCTTCGCGGTGCCCCTGAACGTGTTCAGGGATGGGATGACGATGAACCGTGCCGTGCTGGCCGCTGCGCGGGAGCCGGAGAGCGCGATCGCCCTTGGTCGCGTCGAGCGGCTCGTGCGGCAGACGCCGAACTTCGCGACGGCCTTCGGCTGGGCGAACGTGGGCGTCCTGCAGGCCGGGGCCGGTCTGAAAGACCGGGCCCGCGACTCGTTCGGCGAGGCGTTGAAGTTGATTCCGGCCTGGCCGCTGGTTCGGGGCTGGCAGAAGGAACTGGAGAAGGGCGAATGACCTGGTTTTTTGCGTTCAGCTCGGTCGGCGTCGCCCTGACCATGATCATGGCCGCATTTCGGCGCACCCTGGGCCTGCGCTGGCTCGAATGGCTCGGCGGCATTGCCCTCTTTGGCCTCATCGCCGGCCTCCTCGTTCGCTACGGCGGAGGAAAAGGCGAGGAGAAAGACGATCCGCAGAAAGATGCAGCCCCAAAACAGGCGTAGTGGCGGGTTTCAAGCCCATACTGTCACCTGACTGATGTGTGAAATGAGAACCGGCCCCGCCTTCTGGCGGGGCCGGTTCGTCGATAACGCTGAATTACTGGCCGATCGAGTCTTTGAGGCTGGTGAGGGCGGCCTTGGCGGCCTTGAACCGTTCGAGGGCTGCCCTGACGGCAGCCGGGTCGGCTGGGCGGCGGCTGAGAGCCTCGTTGTAGGCTGCGAAAGCGGCGAAGTATTCTTCCTGGGCGGAGGAAAGCTTCTGGGCCGAGTCTTCGCGAGGGGCGCTCAGGTTCTCGCCTGGAGCGACAGGCGCCAGGGACGTATCGGATGAATGGGAGGTATAGACCTGGCCATACTGGGCGCTCGAACCGACCGTAACCGAGGGCTGGGGAGCCGCGGCGGACGTCGAGGTGGAGCTGCGGCTTCCGAACAGGCCGGAGAAGAAGTTGGCGATGCGTGACCAGAAGGATGTCTTCGTCGATGTCGTCTGCGTCGAGGTGGTGGAACCCGTGGTCGAGCCGCCGGCGATCGAACCGCGCTGCTGCAGATACGCGTAGAATTCCCGCGTGACCGTTCGGGAGCCGCCGTTCAGGTAGTCGAGCACCTCATTCAGCGATGCCTTGCTGTAGCCGATCTTGTCGAGCAGTTTCGCGAGGGCGACCTGGTCGGCAGGGTAGGTCTTCACATAGGCGCGGCAGAAGTCGCGCATCGAGGCGTGTGGGCCGGTC
>JAGOCE010000444.1 GCA_017998915.1 Candidatus Ozemibacteraceae bacterium | reverse complement strand
GTCCATCAGGGCTTCGAGGCGTTCCTTCTTCGTCCCTTGGTTCGCGACGAACAGGCTCTTGTATTTCCCGGCAAAAGCCGATCCCTTCGTGTCCTCGAGCAGGCTCGAAGAGCGAACGATCAGCGGCGTCTCACCGAAATCCTCGAGTGCCATGGTCAGCCCCGACACGATTTCCGGGGGCAGGCTCGAGTTCTTGAAAATCTGGCCGACATACGCGTATTCCTGCCGAATTTCAGCCGGGTCGCGATATTTGATCGTCGGCATCTCCTCGAGGGCGTTGTAATGCAGGAAATCGAGCACGCCGTCCGAGGTGATGTACCATGTTTTCGGCACGGACAGGTTGCGGAGGCCGATGTTGTGTGCTTTCGCAGCCATGAGGATCTTCGCCGCCCGGAACAGGCCGGCCGCTTTCCCGCCCAACTTTCCGTTTCCCTGGGCCGGCCCGATCACGCGTGTCATCAGGTGCGCGAAGTCGTTGACCGAAACGTAGTGTTTCAAGGTATTGATGTATTCGAGATCCTCGCTGAAAAAGCGCCGCACGAGGGCTACCCGAATGCCGATGCGCTCCTCGCGCGAAAGATGCTTCTGGGCGCCCGGTTTGAGACAGTATCGGTGCAAGGCTTCGCTGATCTCGGCCAGCGAAACGTCGCGTTTTTCGGCGGCCATCGAGAGGAAGCGGAACTGTTCCTGCTTCATCCAGAGGCTCAGCATGCGGGAAATATCCGGCGCAGAGAGTTCCTGCTCGGCGATGATGAATGTCTCGTCGATCAGTTCGTCGAGCAGGGAAGAGTTCAGCCGGGGCATCGGCTGATTGTCGAACGTGCCCATCGCCGCCTGATAATCGCTCTGGGTCACGTTGAGCCGCTGCAGCAACTGCTCGACTTTCGTGACGTTCCGCTTGAACAGGTAGTTCATCATCTTCCGGCCAAGCCGGTTCAGCAGGGAGGGATTCGTCTCGCGAAGCAGGTCGACGATGACCTTCCATTCGGGTTTCTGTTCTTTCACCGTGTTCATGATCGACTCCTGGGATGAGGGATGATGGGCCGTCATACAACCGGCCCACCCTGGTTTTTTGCAATGCGCGGCCTGACGAACGCCGCAAGGGGCTGCTGGAACAGCATGGAAACGACAACCGGCACGATCGTCAGCGTCGGGAAATGGCCGAGCGCGATGACGAGGCCGGCGCTGAGATTTCGGATACCGACCGCGTAGGCGACGGCGGCCGTCGTCTTCCCGTCGTAGCCGAGTTTTCGCGGAACAAAAGCGCCAGCCCAGTATCCGAACGCGACAACGAGCAGGATAACCGCGAGCAGGAAACCCAGGCTGAAGTCCAGCGTCACGATGGTCTGTCGGGTCGTGGCGACGTTTATGGCGACGACCAGGCCCAGGGCAAGATTCGCAAATGGGCCCAGAAAGGGCTTGACGCGCGGATACAGGGAACCGCCCGAAAGGTCGTGCATCGTGAGTCCGACAAGGGAGGGAATCACGATCATCTTCAGCAGGTCGAACATGATGGCCGTAAGGTTCAGTTCGATACTCTGTCCGAGAAACAGGAGGATGACCGCCGGAACGACGATCGGGCTCAGAAGCGTGTCGATCGTGACAGCCGCGAGCGTCAGGGCAACATCTCCACCGGCCAGGCCCGTCCAGATCGCCGATGTCACGCCGATGGGGATAGCGCCGCACAGAACGAACCCGGCGATGATGTCTGCATGACCAGGATACAACAGCCGCCCGATGCCCCAGCCGAAGAACGTCACGCCGAGGTGAAGCAAGGTCAGAATGACCAGGATCGGCCCCGGATGCGCTGCAATGCGCCCGATTTCACCCCAGCTGCATTTCATCGATGTCAGCCAGGTCATGAAAGCGAACAGCAACGGCACCACCGTGCGGCCGGCCACCGGACTCATATACGGAGCAAAATACCATCCGGCGACCATGAACAGAAAAACGCACGCGAACAGCCATTCCTCGAAAAGGCTGTTGAAGCCTTCTCCCCATCGGCGCAGGGTTTGAAGCATATCTTGAAGGTGTCTCCCCATCCGCGCGTGCGTCTTCATCCGCAATCCGCCAGCCCGCCGTATGGCGGTGATCAGACGCGCCCGGTGCGGCCATCATCCTACCGCACTCGGATTCCCGACGCCAGAGGAGCGGATGATTTTTCCATCGCCGAAAGGCTTACGGCTCCGAAGGAAGACGGTCAGATCGGGTGGTTGGACGTAGCGTCAAATTTGGGGTATAGTCGAATCACTCCCACACAAGCCGAGGTATGTATCCTTGGACTGGTTCGCTCAGCTTGAACCGTTTTTCGCTACCTGGTCGTATCTGGCGGTTTTTCTCGTTCTCGTTCTCTGCGGCGTCGGACTTCCCGTCCCGGAAGAGATCACGTTCATCACCGCAGGATATGTCGTCAGCCAAACCGGAGCGGATTTGAACCTGATGATCCTCGTCAGCCTCCTGGGCCTGATGATGGGAGATTCGCTCATCTACTTTTTCGGAAATCATTTCGGGGTGGCAATTCTGAGTCGGTGGCCATTCAGAATCCTTTTCTCAGAAAAAATGCTGGTCAAGTCCCGTTCTTTTTTCGAAAAATATGGCTCCAGGGCCGTTTTTTTCGCCGGATTTTTTGCCGGGGTCCGCGCCACGACGTATTTCATGACCGGATCGATGAAGTTCAGCTACTGGAAATTCCTGTTCTGGGATTTCATCCGTGCCGTTCTGACCTGCCCGATATCGATCTGGGCGGGCTACACATTCGGCCCCTACGCAGAGCAGTGGCTCGGATCGAACGTGCGGTATCTATTCGTCGGACTCATCGTTGCCGGGATTCTTCTGATCATCAGAAACAACATCAGCCATTCGATCGAAAAAGCCTGAAAAGGCTCACCACGTCAGGGGTAAAGAAGCAGATACCCGCTGATGACAACTGTTCCGGTCGAAAGCACCATGCTGATCGTTGCAAGGCCGGTCTTCCCCGTCATGACCTGACAGTGGTTGATGCCGCCTTCGTCGACAGGCCCGGTTTTCAGGTCGAACTCGCCGGAGGGGGTGCCGTCGACTTCGAACCGGACCTTTCCGGGGTTCGCATAGAATTCGTTATCCCAGAACTCGAACACGGCGCGGGTACACGAAGCGGTGATGTCGACCCGCGAACCGGGCGTGCCCGATCGGATGATGTAGTATCCGCCGACATTGTCGTTCTTGATCATGTGCCAGTCGCCGGTGTATCTGACAGGATAGTTGATGGTGCTGATCGTGATATCCGTTCCCGGATGGAATACACCGTTGATGAATCCATGGGCGTCGAGATCCATCATGATTCTCTCGTCGGCTGCTGGAGATCCTC
>JAGOCE010000054.1 GCA_017998915.1 Candidatus Ozemibacteraceae bacterium | reverse complement strand
ATACACTTGTCGAGTTCGTATCGAGGCAGGAAATCCAGGACCTGAGAAAGTACAAGCCGCCCCTCGTTCATGTTTCCACCCCCGACCAATTATCGGGGGTGGGACAATCAGCCGGAGGAATCTCCTCGGTTGAAATCGAAAAATCAACTCGACCTTGGTTATGCCTGTATTAATCATGGTTTCCGAGAATTCTCAAAATTTAAACCGGACAGTAGTGTTGTGATATAATGACATTATGATTCTCCATCCAGACGAGATCATCAAAAAAGCACAGAAATGCCTGAAGGAAGGCCGGAATCCGGCAAGTGCCCTGACGGCGATCGGCATGGCCTATTTCGAAAAAGGACTGCTCGACAAGGCGATCTTCTATTACCAGAAGGCCCTCGAGCGTGACCAGTCCTTTGCGGCGGCGTATGCCGGTCTTGGCATCGTCTACGGGAAAAAAGGCCTCGTCACCGAATCCGTCTACAACCTGAAAGAGGCTATCCGCCTCTCGCCCGACTGCGCCCTGCTGTATAACTGGCTCGGCGATGCCTACTTCGATCTCGGCCGCACCGAAGACGCGATCAGGGAATACGGCAAGGCGACCGAACTCGATTCCCTCGACTCGAACGCCCACAACGACCTCGCCGATGCCTACAGGCGAAAGGGCGATTTCGCACAGGCTCTCGATTACTACCAGAAGACCCTCGATATCGATCCGTCCGATACGAACGCCATCCTCGAAAAGGCACAGGTGCTCCTGCATCTCGACAGACGTGACGAGGCGCGCGGCCTGCTGCTCGACATGGTGGCCCGTTTTCCCGAATCGGAAGACACGAAAACGGCAAAAGTCGTTCTCGGCGCCCTTTTTACGCAGGAAGGCGATTACATCTCTGCCCGCGACTACCTAGTCCAGGCCGCAAAAGACTACCCGTTCAATCCGACGATCCAGTTCCATCTCGGCCTCTGCGACCTGATCCTAGACGAGCCGGAAGCGGCGAAGACGCATCTTCAGCGCACGGTCGATCTCGATCCGGCGAACGTCCGCGTCGTCAAACTGATCCAGCAACTCAGGAAACGCTCCGTATGACGGGAAAATCGATCGGCCGCACCGGTATGGTGCTTGTCGTTGTCGCCGTCGGTCTCATCTTCGTCACGATCTTTTTCGCCACGATGATCGGCCGTGTCCGGCATGAGACTGGGCTCACCGCTCGCGCGTCGATCAACGAGCGGCTCTACCAGATCGCCACGGCGATCGGGCGGCTGACCGTCCGCAAGCTGCAGCGCGATTTCGAGACCTACGACCAGAAATCCGAAGAGAACATCATGGACATGGTGTTCAACGGCAAGAAAAAGATCAAGGATGTCTCATACGACGACGTGATCAGTGAACTCGACGTCGTGAAGCAGATCCGCGAGGAGTTCAAGTCGCGCTGGGGCGAGCTCGAGATCGCCGTGAAATACAGCGTCGAGGTGCCCGACAAGAACGATTTCCCAGCCTATATGACGGGCCTCGAGAACTCGCCGTTCGAAAGACGTGGATATATATCTGCAGATGTTGTCGTCACGCATCGCAACCACCGGAAACACTGCAAGATCAGCAAACAATTCCTTCTGACACGCCTGTTCGCCGCGCCGTTCCACCGGTTCACCTTCTTCGTCGGGAACGCGGCATCGATCGACCCCGACAAGCTCAACCGGCTCAAGGAAATCCACGACGACGGAACCGTCGTCGATGCCGATCCCCCGCTTCAGCTCTTCAACATGCGCATCACGGGGAACCAGTCTCTTCCGCGCGTCCAGTTCAACCCCGGGACTCCGCCCGTCGTCGAGACGGCCGACGACCTCATACAGAACGGTTGGGTGTATCTCGGCGGTTCCGGCAACAGCGGCGACGGCATCACCCTGAAAGTCATGTCCGGAACGCAGGGAAAAATGCCCGACGACTCCTCCGATTCGAACAACAAGAACAAATATGGCGAATATTATCATTGCTATTATACCGACCAGTCTCTCGGCTGGCGCGGCTCCCAGACATGGACCCAATGGCTCGCTTCTCACGGCGTTCCCGAGGCGAACCCGCCCGTGATGAAAATCTGCTATGTCGATTACGGATTTTTCAGCCATGTCGGCGGGAATCCGCCGATCCCGATCGAAGACCTCGAGGCGCCGCCGCAATCGGGGCAGAATCTCTTCGCGGGGTTCAAGACCGACATCACGAAAGCCAGCGCGCTGCACCTCTTCGGAACACCGGATCTCTGCACGCCGACCCTTCTATTCGGAAAGGTGAAACGCAAGTATCTCCGCATCTGGGCGTTTCTCTTCGGTGGAAATGTCTGGCCGATGAAATACATGTCCTCCGGGGAATATCTCGGGTTCGCGACGTCCATCAACACCTGGATAGACACGCTTTCCGGAAACTACGACCAGTCGAAGCAGGCTGTCGACACGATTCTCAGCCCGGATACCGTTACGAACAAGTCCGTTCTCGAATACGACCGGTACAAGAGCAGCCTTGCGCCATCATACCTCGTTCCGTCATCCGATCGCCCGATGTGCTACCTGGACGCCCTCGTGAATCTTGCAAAGCCTCATACCGTTCAAGCCTGGAACAGCATCGAAGCGCTTCAGCAGAACGACTACCTGCGGGACGGGCCGACGAAGCTCTGCGTTCCGGATTACGAGTTCAAGTCGGATGAAAATCTGCACTATTCAGGAAGAGTGAACTCCATCAAGGTCGATTCCCGGTATTTCGATGCCCTCAGGCAGCGGACAAGCTTCCTCATCACGCAGAAACCGGAAAGCAACGGTGTCCTTCCCATATCGAAATGCAAATTTTTCCAGGACGAGTTCATCGATACGTCGACAACGCTGCCGAATGGAAAAAAGGCATGCTATCTGAACCAGATCATCGGCTTCGACTCCTCGGTCGAGATCGACGAACCGCTGCTGATGCTGAAGGGTGGGATCATCTGGTCGAAGAAGGATATCATCATCTCGAAGCCGGTCATCAACCCGATGATATATCCAGGCGTATATAACATCAAGACGCCGGACAATTTCGGCTGGCTCACCCTTGTCGCCGGCGGGAACATCATCATCCGAACCGGAGGCTTTCCCAGTGGCCAGACGAAGGGACATCCCGAGCTCCACGCGTTCCTGGTCGCCTGTAACGGCGGTTCGGGCAAGGTGCTCACCGACAAGCCGATCCACTTGATCGGCGGGGCGGCCGTCGACGACATGGGCCCCCTGGTCGAAAAGGGCGGCATCATCGAGTGGGGCTTCATGCGCGGGGAACTGTGTGAACGGTTCAACGCCAACGGCAAGAACGACAAGACGAGTGAAGACTTCCACGGTCTCTCCATGGGCCCCATGGATGGGGAATACGTGTACGAACAATGAAAAAACTTTTGTCGCTGACAGGAGTATAAAAAGATGGGAAACGATCAGCGCCCTGATGCTGAGGTCGTGTCGGCCGTCCTCGAAGGCGATACCGATCAGTTCGGCATCATGGTGGAAAGGTACGAGCGGCTCATGTACAGCTATCTGCTGTCCCAGGTCCGGAGTCTGCCGGAGGCGGAAGACATTGCCCAGGAGGCCTTCATCAAGGCCTTCCGGCACTTGCCTTCGTTCGATGCCTCGCGCAGGTTTTCCGCCTGGCTGCTGAAAATCGCTCGCAATGTCATGATCGACCGTTTCCGGAAACAGCGTAACGATACCCCCGTCGCCACCGTCCCGGAAGAATGCCTCGCGCGAATGACTTCCCCCCTGCCTAGGAACGATCCGGCGACACATGCCGTGATGCACGAAGAGTTCCGGCGCACCTTCCGGGATATCCTCGACCTCCCGGAAGATCTGCGCATACCCCTCATGATGCGCATCCTCCAGGAGCTCCCCTACGAAGAGATCGCCGACAACCTCGATCTGCCTCTTCAGACCGTGAAAAATCGCATCTTCAAGGCGCGCCAGGCTTTGCGCGGAAAGCGGGATGCCGAACATGTCATGTGATCGCGAAGAACTGCTGAGCAGATACATCGACGGCGACGTCACCGCCCAGGAAGCCTCCGATATCCGGCGGCATCTTTCCGCCTGCTGCGACTGCCAGGCCGCCTACCACGAGTTCCAGCAACGGGAAAAATCCCTCAAGGATGTCCTGCAACCGATGATCGAATCGATGCGGCTGCGCGATCTCGTCATGCGCAGAATCGCCGCTGAAGGCCTCCGGCCTGAGCCAGCCGCCGCCGGGCATCCGGGATCGAGCCTGGCTTCTCGATACATGGCCTACGCCGTTGCCTTCATGCTCGTCGTTGCCTGCGGCCTCATCTTCCACCTGAACGCGCCCCGTCAGGCACAGGACGGGCAGACGCTCGACATGATCGTCGTCATGGGGCTGGGCGACCAGTCCTTCTACGGGCGTAAAACCCTGGCCTCCGGGAATACCTGTTTTGGACAAACCGGCGTGGGTATGCCTGTCCGGGGCCGAATGGCGATCTTCGTGAATGGCCAGAACCTCACCCCGATCGTCCTTGAGGGCAGCGCGACGATTGCCCTCCGGGCGGCTGGCCTTGATTGGATATCCGGTGAAGCCGTCGTGGAAACACCTGTCGCACCCGAGTTTTTCCTCACCATTGGGGAAGACCGGCTCACCATGAACGATGCTACGATCGACGTCAGCGGAACGGCGGCATCGTATGCCGTTCGACTTCGAAAAGGCCGTGCGGTCCGCTTCCGGCGCGGTGTTCTGGAACCGTTGCCTCTCGTCAGACCGGTCTCGCCAAGCCTTCCCGAGACGGCCACCGCTGCGGCCGAAATCGCTTCGGAGACAGCTTCCGCTACGTCTCATGAACGAAGTCCAGCGATCGACGCACCAACGGTGGGTTTGTCGACGGAACCTTCGCGTGATGCGTTCCAAACGCCTACCCAAAACCAGGCGAGCGCTCAGGCCACTCCCGGTGAAGACCCCAAGCCCGTGGTCAGCCCATTCGGCGGCCGTCCGGTCATGAAACTGGAGGGCGAATGACCAGCAAAATTCGTCCGCGCCGTGGCTTTTCCATGCTCGAGATCCTCGTAGCCCTCGTGTTCGTGAGCTTTGCGTTCCTGCCCATCTACAACATGTTCCGGTTCGGCACGCGCGGCGTGGTCAGTAACGCCCGTGAAATCGAGGAAACCAACTATGCTTCCGATCTGATCAACTTCATGCGCGACAGGAAAGCCTCCGAACTCGATGCGATCGTCACCGAGGCTCCTGGCAAGCTCAAGACGCTGAACAACGACAAGGAAATCATGGAGTTTCTGAACAAGATGAGCAAGCCGCCTGGTTCGAAACCCGCCATCCCTGCGATCACGAACAAGGAATACACCCGCAGCATGTCGATCACGAAATACAAGGCGACGAGCACGAAACTGCTCGGAAAGCTGATGGACTGGTTCAAGAAGCGGGGCGAGGTTCCGAACTATCTCGTCTCCGTCAGGGTTGCCCACGTTCGAGCAGGCTCTGTGGACGCGGACGACGAAGTCGTTCTCTACACCATCGTCATGGACTGATCACCGATATGAATCGAAAACAGGGATTCACGCTTGTCGAAGTGATGGTTGTCGTGATCGTCGGCGCCCTCGTGTCTGGCGTTCTCTACAAAATCATGGCCGGCACCTTCGGCACGTTTTCCAAAACACAGGTTAAACTGACCAATCTGAGAGCCGGCAGTATCCTGATGGAGTATCTCAAGACCGACATTCGCCTCGCGACTGCCGACGCGCCGGTGATCGAGAAAACCGGTGACGATCTGACCTTCAAATTCAATACCAAGAAAGATGGATCCATCATCCCCATCACGTATGAATACGAAAGCGGTGCGGTGCGTCGGACCGGCGATTCACGCGATCGCATCATCAGCCAGGCGAAGGTCGCGAGCTTTTCGATCACCGAAGAGTCGAACGATTTCGGGAAGTATCTGAACATCACGATCATCGTTGACGACGAGCGCGATGACGCAAAACGAACGACGTCGAGCCGCGAGAACAAGGTCACGCTTCGCGCGGCGCTGTTTCCAAAGTTTTTCAAGACGGCCGGCCAACTGGACGAAGCCGAAATCTACTGGAATGCTGCAAGAACCAAAGGAACGACAGGAGGAAGCTCATGATGAACGTGAAACGGGAATTTCTGACTGGGGCTCTCATGCTGGTGCTTTTCGCATCGCTCGCCGCGACGTCGCCTGCCCTTGGCGACACGACCTACACCATGAAGGAAGGCGACACCCTCTGGGAACTCTCCGCGAAGTATTACAATGATCCGACGTTGTACCCCGTCTTTCTCGAGGTGAACAACATCGACAACCCTCGCATGATCCCGGTGGGTCGCGAAATCATCATCCCTTCCTTCGACGATATGAAGAAGGTCGCCCAGGAAGTCGATCCGGCCAAGCGCAAGAGCCTCATCAACAAGCTTTCCTCGAACGCCGGTTCGAACTCGGGCTCGAAAAGCGATTCCGACTCGAAGAAAGAGCCACCCAAGGACGAGGACGGGAAGGATCTGAAGCCGGTCGATCCCAAGTCGGTTTCAATCATCAAGATTCTCGGTGGGCGCAAGGTTGATTCGAAGAGTATCAAAGACGACAAGGACGCCTCCGAATCGAACGACCGCTGACGGTAGCGCATTCAGACCAGCGACCCGCCGTTCAAACGGCGGGTTTCTTTCTTTGCGGCGTACCCTTCGCGCCTTGGATTCCTTGACAGGGTACGGTTTCGTTCGTAAAATTGAAGTATCTTTTTTCCGCCTCGTAGGATGAGCTGATAAGAACGTAAGGAGTATTGATGATGAAACGGGGTTGGTTCATTGCTTCATTTGCAGCTTTTTTCACGGCATCGATGGTCTGCGCGGCGACTCCGAAATCTCTCGTGAGATTTGACGGTCTCAGCAGGAAAACCGTGGCCGAAATCGGCATGGCCGGGTACGACGTCGCGAAAGCCGGCCCCACATTCGCCGAAATCGTCGTCGATGCGCAGGAACTGAAAACCCTCACGAAGAAGGCGGCATCCGTCAAAACCCTCATCCCCGATCTCGACGCGTATATTTCCTCGATCCTCAAAAAGCAAAAAAAGGGTGCAGAATATTATACCTTCGATCGCATGACGACCACCCTCCAGAACTGGGCTGAAACGTATTCGTCGATCGCCCGGCTGGAATCGATCGGCAAGAGCTGCGAAGGCCGTGATATCTGGGCCATGAAGGTCAGCGACAATCCGGCTCTCGACGAGAAAGAGCCCGCGGTCATCGTCATGGGTGCCCACCACGCCCGCGAATGGATCTCGGTCGAGGTGCCGATGGCGGCCCTCAAACTGTATCTCGAGTCCTACGGCAAGGACGAAACCCTCACCCGCCTCGTGAACGAGCGCGAGGTCTGGTTCGTGCCGATGGTGAACCCGGACGGCGTCACCTACTCGCAGACCAAATCGAAATACTGGCGCAAGAATCGCCGCAACAATGGCAACAACGTGTTCGGCGTCGATCTGAACCGCAATTACGGGTACCAGTGGGGCAACGTCGGCGCCAGCAACAGCCCGTCGGCAGACACATATCACGGCACCGGCCCCTTCAGTGAACCCGAACCCCAGGCGATCAAGGCGCTCTACGAGCGTGAGCACTTCCAGGCCGGCGCGTCGTTCCACAGCTACTCCGAACTGATCCTCTACCCGTTCGGATATGGCTACAATATCCCGTGTCCCGACGAAGCCACGCTCAGCAAGCTCGCGAAAGAGATGTCCGCCTTCAACAAATACACTCCCCAGAACAGTGCCGAGCTATATCCCGCCATGGGCGACTCCGACGACTGGGCCTACGGCGACCAGAAAGCCCTCGCGTTCACCTTCGAACTCGCCCGCACCTTCATTCCGGCCCCCACCGAGATCGCCGGCATCAACAACCTGAACGTGCCTGCCGTCATGCACCTGATCGACAAGGCCGGAACCTACGCGGTCACCACACCCACCGGCGACGAGAAGCTGGCTGCCCATCTCGACCTGAACGACGCCCTGCAAGCGATGACCGACGGCAACGCCATCCTGGCTGCCTCCACGCAGGAATCCGCGAAGCTGGCCGTCAGCGACAGGCTCCTCCGGGTTGGGAAGCGTGCCGCCGAGCTGGTCGCCGCCGACATGCTGAACGGCTCCGGCGCGGCTCTCGACAAGCTCACTTCCGCACGCGGTGCCGGATACGTGCTGCCGCTGCTTAGGGCACGGATCAACTTCGAGATCGGCCATGGAGCGCAGATCGACGGCGACCTACTCCGGAGACTCGAAGCCATACGCTGACCTCTTTACAACAAAAAAATATGGTATACTTGACCACCGAAAGGTGGTCATTTTTTTGTCATGACGACAGGCAACACCACGTTAACCAACATCGCCCTCTTCACCGGGTACAGCCACATCGGCTCGTGCCGTGAATTCACCTGGATCCCGGGCGACGTGATCGGGAAACAACAGATGCCCTCCCGGTTCATCATCCGTGGCCTCAAGTGCGAATACGATGTTGAGGCTCTGATGATCCGCAAAGACCTGTATCTCCGCACCGATTCCGGCAAGGAATACGTCGTCAACAATTTCCAGATTACAGACATCAACGACGTCGATAACATCGTCGGCTTCGCCGAGAATTTCGCCCTTCTGTTCGAAAAGTTCCCTGAGATGAAAACCATGATCGAGGGCGAGAACGTCGCGATCACGAAACAGACCCAGGTGATGGCCTTCAAGGTCGTTTCGACCGTCGTGAACAGCGTCAGAGCCGGCCAGCCCATCGACTCAGGCGCTTCAAAGGAAGTGGCGAACGAACTCGTCAACGAGATCATCCAGGCCCCGGATGCGATCGTCAATCTCGTCGATATCAAGTCGTTCGACGATTACACCTTTACGCACAATATCAACGTCGCGACCCTGTCGATTCTCATCGGGCAAGTGATGCAGATCCCGAAAGCCGACCTGCAGGAACTCGGCACCGGCGCGCTTCTTCATGACGTAGGAAAGCTGAAGGTGTCGCTCGCCATCCTCAATAAAGACGGCAAGCTGACTGACGCCGAGTTCGCAGAGATGAAGCGCCATCCCACCTACGGCTACGAAATCCTGTGCCGCTCCGGCGACATCTCTGAACGCTCGCGCATGGTCGCCCTCCAGCACCACGAAAAGTTCAAGGGGGGCGGCTACCCCAAATCCCTCAAGGGAAACGACATCTCGCTGTTCGCCCGTATCACCGCGATCGCCGATGTCTACGATGCCCTCACCACCGACCGCCCCTACCGCGTCGCGATGACGCCCTACGATGCCATCAAGATCATCATGAGCGGTGTCGACACCCAGTTCGACCCGGAAGTCCTCAAGCACTTCATCAAACGCTTCTCGCTGTACCCGAACGGCAGTCTCGTGAAGCTCAACGACGGCTCGATCGGAATGGTTCTCAAGATCAACCAGAACGCCGTCCTCCGGCCGACGATCAAGATCCTTCGCGACGCGAATGGCGTCAGGACGAAAGGCCGCGTCGAGGTCGACCTGATGGAGGATAAGGCGTTGTTCATCGCCGGACCAGCGACGCAGGAGATGCTCAACGTAACCTCGCAGACCTCGCAAACCCCGGCCTAGGCACGGCGGCGACTTCCGGACACCCGAAGCCCGCCCCATGCCTTCGTATACCAACGTCATCTGCACAACCAAGGTCAAGAACGAAAACATGGCGCGTAAATCATATATCGCCATATATATACTATTCATTATAGTATTATGTTCTTTCGCCGTCATCGCCCAGGAAGTTGGAACGGCGAGCTATGCTGACGCTCTTGTCAATATCGACGCGTTTCTTTCCGAAGGCGTCGAGGAGGCGGCGAGCGATACCGCAGGCGTGGCCACGGGGTCGATCGCCTCTCCAACGACCGCTACGACGGGGAACGAACCCGTGCCTGAACCGTTGCCAGCGGAGGAACCAGCCGGTTCGGAAGGCTGGATGCCTCTTCCCGTTCTGCCGCCCACCCCTCGGGGGACCTTCGCTGAGATCGGGAAGACCGTCCGGCCGACAGGAGAGGGCACACTCGAGGTCGTGGTCACGACCGTGCGAGAGAAAACGCCGCGACAAGTATCGATCATGCCCGACCGTATCGAGCTCTGGACGCAGGACCGCCTCCTCGCGACGCTGGAAGACGGCGAGCCTGGCGTCGAGAATGCGTTCCACCGCCGAACGTTTTCCTTTCAGCCGCTCACCCTTCCCGCAGGCTACTACTACCTCACGATTCGCGGTTTTGCCGAAGGTTTTGTCACCCGCGAACGAAAGTGGAAGGGAAAAACCGTTCAGATAGGCATCCATGACGGGAAGACCACGAAACTTCGCGAAGCCCTTTCCATGTTCGTATGGTAGAAAATCCGAACCATTTCACAATTTCTGGAACCCTGGATGACTCCCAGGTGTCTAAGGATATCGAGACCGGTCAAGACGAGGAGCGTCAGCTCGTTCGGCGTGCCGCGGCAGGCCACCGACCGTCCTTCGATCGGCTCGCGGCCAGGTATCATCAGGCCGTCTACAGGGTGGCATACCGGTTTTTCAACAACAAGGAAGACGCATGCGATGCAACGCAGGAGGTGTTTCTCAAGGCATGGAGGTCGATCGGTTCGTTCGAAGGCAGATCGAGCTTCAAGACATGGATTTTGCGGATTGCCGGCAACACCTGCATCACCCTATCTCAGTCGAGGAACCGGCAGAAAAAGTCGGTTCTCGAGTCGATCATCGATTGGTTCTCGAAGCGTCCCGAGGACGATCCCGCGGATATTGTCATCGAGCAGGAATACCAGGCCGAACTCCGCCAGGCGATCGAGCGAAATATCGCGAAGCTTCCCGAGGCGTATCGCATGCCCGTCATCCTGCGCGATATGGAAGGGTATTCCCATGACCAGATCGCCGAAGTCCTCGATATCAGGGAAGGAACCGTCAAGTCACGCATCAACCGCGGCCGTCGGCTGTTACAGGAAGCCCTGGAGCCGCTTCTTCGGCAGAGGAGCAGAACATGAAATGCACCCGGCTTGAGGATTGGTATGAAAAGCACGGCGACGATCGCCCGGACGACTCGTTCCAGGATGTGATCGCGCATGCTCGTTCGTGTCCCGAATGCGCCGCCGTACTTGCAAATAGAGCCTTTTTACTCGAGACGATGCGCGAAATGACGGCGCCCGAGGCTCCCCATGATCTCGAGGCGCGCATCGGCCAGTTTATCGACATCGAAGAGGGAGAAACAGACGATCCGGTTTCCGCCCCCAACATGCTCGATTCACTCATCGAAGCATGGCTGCGGCCCGTGCAGGCGGTGCTCGTCGCGGCCTGTGTCGCGACATTCGTCTGGATCGGCATATCCGAGGTTCCACGCCAGGCCCCCGTACGATACCAATCCGCCCGGCTTCCCGGCGCGGCGGAGCACCGTCTCCCGGAGCGCCCGGGAACGTTGCATGCACCGGATGAGCACGGCCGCCCGGCGCCCCTGGCAGGCCAGTCGTTGGCAAAACTGAGCGAAGAAGATGTCTCAGCCTTCATGAGGAAGATGAACGAATACCGCCGAAGTCACCCCGAAATGGACGATCCCGAATCTCGCATGCCCACCGGCATGCTCGCGGCCGACCGCTAAGCCGCCAATCCAGCTGCCCGGAGGCCCGAACACGTCATGAACACCCCTGTAGCGCATACGATGACACCGATGCTTCACGCAATGAACCACGAACCGGTTCGCCACAACATTGCATCCATTTCCAATGTCTCGCCCCAAACATCCCGGAGGGGAGGGCGTGAATCCCGCCCTGCCATCGAACACGATCGAAGCATGATAATATATAACGATATCATTACTAAGAGCCGCCTGCTTCTTGTCGTGGCGCTTCTCATTGCCCTCTGCGTCCCGGTCCAGGCCGGCCCGGCGAACGAGTTGTTCGGTACCTCCCTCATCGCCGACATCGCGGAAAAGGTGAGCCCCGCCGTCGTTGCCATAGAGTCCGTCCAGTATGTCCGGCGTCGTGGCTTCGGCTCGGGAGACCCCTTCCTGGACCAGTTTTTCGGCCATCTCTTCGAAGACGATTTCTCTGGTTTCAACAACGTCATCCCGCAGAAGGGGAACGGTTCCGGCGTCATCATCAGCGCCGACGGGCATCTGCTGACGAACGAACATGTCATCGCGGGTGCCGATGAAGTGCTTGTAAAGCTGAAAGACGGCAGGAAAGCGAAGGCGCGTCTCGTCGGCAAGGACGCGAAAAGCGATCTGGCCGTGCTGAAGATCGACGGCGAAGCCGCGCTTCCCTTTGCGCCTCTCGGCGACTCGGACAAACTGCGGGTGGGGGAGTGGGCCGTTGCGATCGGAAATCCCTTCGGCCTCGGCATCACCGTCACTGCCGGGGTCATCTCGGCTCTCGATCGTGAGCTCGCGATCGACCGCAACCGAGGTTTCAAGAATCTCATCCAGACCGACGCCTCGATCAATCCAGGCAACTCGGGCGGCGCCCTCGTCAACGCGAAGGGTGAGGTGATCGGCATCAATACGGCGATTCTTCCGTATGGGCAGGGAATCGGGTTCGCGATTCCCGTCAGCTCGGCGCGACGCATCATCGGTGATCTGATGACGTTTGGGAAGGTGAAGAAGGTCTTCACGGGTCTCACGCTCCAGGAAATCAATGACAGGCTGGCCGAACACCTGGAAATTCCCCGGAAAGGGGTGCTGGTCACCGAGGTGGCGCAGGGATCGAACGCCGATGGCATCGGGATTTCTCCCGGAGACGTGATCGTTTCGGTGAACGGGAAGGAGATCGACGGGATTGGTGCGTTCAACGATCAGATCAGCCGATTCCGTGTCGGGGAAGCGGTCGAGCTGGGGGTTCACCGCAAAGGGACGGTCAAGATCGTGAAACTCATCCTCAGCGAGATTCCGAGCAGCGGGAAGCGTGGGGCGGCAATGGCGGAAAAAAACCGCCTCGGTCTCGGGCTTGCCGATCTGAACGGCGCGACACGAGACGAGTTCAACATCCAGGTGACGTCTGGCGTTGTCGTCACGGCAATTCGTTCCGGCAGCCTTGGCGAGGAGATCGGGCTCAAGCCCGGCGATGTCATTCAAACGATCAACCGGACGCCCGTCACATCGGCGGCCGAGCTTGACGCCGTTCTTCGTCGGCTTCCGTCCGGCGGGCGCATCATCCTTGGCGTGATTCGCGGAACGGTTGGAAACCTCATTCTGATCGCCGTTCCATGACGGAAAAGAAGAATTTTCTCTTAAAGAATTGACCGAATCAGCCGACCTTGATAAGGTAATACTCGTCTGATTTCCATTGACGGCAGCAGTTTTATCCTATTATACTCACACTCGCAGCAGTAAGTCGTAGGCAGACAATCGGAGGAAGCCCGAATGCAACTGGCGGATGTTTTGCATGAAAAGATGGTGTTCCTGGATTTCAAGGCCGGCGGAAAAGACGAGGCTATCGACGCGTTCGTAAAGGCAATCGTCAGTTCCGGTGCGGTCGAAGAGCCGGCAGCGCTCAAGAGTGCCCTGCTCGAGCGTGAGAAGCTCGGCACCACCGGGGTTGGTGGGGGAATTGCCATCCCGCATGCCCGTTGCGGCGTGATCAAGGATTTGTCGGTCGCGTTTTTCCGGTCGCCCGACGGCATCAACTTTGGCGCCATCGACGGGAAACCCGTCAACCTGATTTTCCTTCTGCTCGCCCCCATTGCATCTGGTGGCCCGTATCTGAAACTGCTCGCGAAGATCTCCCGCCTTCTGCGCGGCGACGAATTCCGACAGGCACTCATGGATGCCAGCGCTCCCGCTGCGGTTCTTGAAATCATCCGGGATAATGAATGACCGCGTGAAATCACCCCGGTCCGGCATACGCCGGATCGGGGTTTGCTTTATTTCAGCCGTTTTCGCCTGCCTGCTCCTGACGGACCTTCCTGTCTGGGCTGCGGGTCGAGAAACCAGCGAAGCGAAAAAGCGCCAGGAAAAGAAGACAGCCGGGAAGGAAAAAGAAAGCGGCTCGGGCGAGGCCGACGATACCGGCGAGGACCTGTTCCTTCGCGAAGGCAAGGAAAACCAGAAGTTCCTTCCCGATATTTTTCGGTGCCCGGAGTGCGGCTACGAACAGGACGAGCCGGGAACCTGCCCCGATCACGACGAATCGGTGCTGGTTCTCGTCAGATCGAAGGGGAAAAACCCGCTCGAGCCCTCGGAAGTTGACGGAAACGAAGATATTGTTGTAGATATCCCTCTGACCGGCCTCTCGCTGAAGAAGGCCACGCCCGCTTCGGGAACGGTTACCCCGGGCCCCGGGCCCCGCGCCGGAGAAGACCGGAAGCAGGAGGACGTTTCGCAGGACAAGTAACAATGGTCTTTCAAGGGTCACCGAACGAATCGACTGCCGAAGAGGGCAATCATCGACCGGCCGACTCTTTTTTTATGACAGAACGCACCAGGAGGAAGGAATGTCACTGAATCTCACCCAGAAAATCATCCAGGCCCATCTCGTCTCCGGAGAAATGAAGCCCCAGAGCCCGATCGAGATCCGGATGGACCAGACGCTGACGCAGGATGCGACAGGCACGATGGCGTATCTGCAGTTCGAGGCGCTCGGCGTGCCGCGCGTCAAGACCGAGCTGTCCGTCAGTTATGTCGACCACAACACGATGCAGGAAGATTTCAAGAATCCCGACGATCACGCCTTTTTACAGACGATTGCCGCGAAGCACGGCCTGGTCTTCTCGCGCCCCGGCAACGGCATCTGTCATCAGGTGCATCTCGAGCGGTTCGGCAAGCCCGGGAAGACCCTGCTTGGTTCCGACAGTCACACCCCGACCGGCGGCGGTATCGGCATGCTCGCGATCGGCGCAGGCGGACAGGACGTCGCGATGGCGATGGCGGGATTTCCGTTCAAGCTGAAGATGCCCGCGGTCGTCAACGTTGTTCTCAAGGGGAAACTCCAGCCGTGGGTCAGCGCGAAGGACGTCATTCTCGAGATCCTGCGCCGCGAGACGGTCAAGGGCGGCGTCGGTTACGTCTACGAATACACGGGCCCCGGCCTGAAGAACCTGACAGTGCCCGAGCGTGCGACGATCACCAACATGGGCGCCGAGCTGGGCGCAACGACATCGGTTTTCCCGAGCGACGACGTCACGAAGGCGTTTCTAGTCGCCCAGGGCCGTGGTGACGATTGGGAGGACCTCGCCCCCGACAAGGGCGCGACCTACGACCGCGTGATCGAAATCGACCTGGCCAAGGTCGAGCCGCTCGCCGCCTGCCCGCACATGCCCGACAAGGTCAAGCCCGTGAAAGAGCTCGAGGGGACGAAGGTTCATCAGGTCATGATTGGCAGCTGCACCAACTCCAGCTACACCGACATGGTGAAGGCCGCCATGATCCTGAAAGGAAAGACCGTCCACCCAGAATGTTCCCTCGGCATCGCGCCCGGTTCGCGCCAGGTGCTCAGAATGCTGGCCGACAAGGGCTATCTTGCCGACCTGATCGCCGCCGGCGCACGCATCCTCGAGAGCGCGTGTGGCCCCTGCATTGGCCAGGGTTTTGCCCCGCCCACCAATGGCGTCTCGCTTCGCACCAGCAACCGGAACTTCGAAGGCCGCTCGGGAACCTCGACCGGCCAGATTTTCCTGGTCAGCCCCGAAGTCGCCGCCGTCGCCGCGATCGAAGGTCGCTTCACCGATCCCCGCAAATTCGAAAAGGCCCCGAAGGTCAGCATGCCCAAGGCTTTCACCATCGACGATTCGATGTTCATCTTCCCGCCGAAGGAAGGTGGAAAGATCGAGATTTCGCGCGGCCCGAACATCGCCCCGC
>JAGOCE010000053.1 GCA_017998915.1 Candidatus Ozemibacteraceae bacterium | reverse complement strand
CGAAGGCCGCTTTCGTAGACCGGGTCGGCGGAGAGCACCTCGAACCGGTATGGGAGGGTGTTCGCATGGCCGGAAAGTTCCGACATCTCATGAACGAAGGCCCAACCGCGGCCGACGGCCTTCCCGTCCGCGCCGTAGGCGACGATATGGCCGGCAGGGTTGCGCAGTTCATCCGACACGCTGACGACGCGCTCGCCCATGATCCGGAAGTCGGGCAGAAACTCCATCAGAACGAAGGAATTGTTGCTCCAGTCGGGTTTGAACGGCTTTCCGATCTCGAGCGTGAGGGTTGCAACCATTGCGTCGGGGCCGGTCGCTCCCGGCCGCATGGCCGCGAGCGTGACTTTCCGGTATTTTTTCTTCCAGTCGGCCTGGTAGAAGGTGAACTCGCCCCAGGAGATGGGCTGGTTCACCCGCGCGACGCCGCTCGCCGGCTCATGGCCGGCCCCTGAAACCACTATCCGGGAGTTCCAGCTTTTGACGCTCGGTGGTTCATCCGGCGTCGTTTCGTGGTACTCAACCCAGAGTTGCTCGAACTTCACTCGGCACGCCGGGTTCAGCATTCCCGCCTGGAAGGCGGCGGCCCCTGCCTCGACATCGCGTCTGATCTTCTCGAGGCGCGGATCTTGCGGATTCCGCATCTGGATGGCGCGAGCCTGCCGGCTCATCCGGTCGGCCGCCGCCGCGGCCCGGAGGACGGCAACAGGAGGAACGGCCGCCGTCTCACCTTCCATGCCGAAGATCGCCATCTCTGCTCCTGAGATGGCGCCCCACATGCCGCCTGCCAGGATCGCGACAAATCCCACGTGGATCAGCAGACCTCCCACGAGCGATGCCCTACCTCGAACGCTCAGCTGAAGCGTCGATCCATCCTCGAAGTGCTTCTGTTCCCATCCGGTGGTGTCTGGAAGGCTCTTTTCGGGGGGCCATGCCATGCCGGTCTGCATCGACGCGATTTCGGCCGGCTGGGCCAGCGCCAGTCGTCTGAATAGTTTCGCACGGGTGAGCTTGAGCCGCGTAACCGTGCAGACGATCGACGATGCCGCAAGCAACCCCAGGAGCAGGTTGAACAGCCAGCCACGGTACAGGTCGTCGAATCCGAGATCGAGCATGATCTGACCGATGCGGGGATAGGCAATGAGATACTCCGCGGCTTCGCGCCCCTGGGGAACGAGCGTTCCCACCATCGACATCAGGCTCAGGAGACCGATGAGAACGATGGCTGTGCGGAGAGAGGCCAGGAATCGAAATAATGGCCGCATCAGGCCAGCTCTTTCATGATCAAGAAACCGCCTTCAGGGTGCGTTTCGCCGGCATCCATTCCTGGATTCGCCGGCTGATTCCCGCGGCGTCGAGGCCCAGCATCGCCCGGAGCTCCACCTGCTTGCCGTGCGGAACGAAGCCGTCGGCGATGCCGAGACGCAGCATTCGCGGGGTATAGCCGAGATCGACCGCCGTTTCCAAGACCGCACTTCCGAAGCCGCCCTCGAGAATCCCTTCCTCGACCGTCACGATCGGAATCCGACGGCTCAGATGGGTCTCGAGCAGGTCGCGATCCAGCGGTTTCACGAACCTGGCATTGATGACGGCTGCGTCGATACCTGCCCGGGCCAGTGTTTCCGCGGCCTCGAGCGCTGGGTGAACCGTATTTCCGATGGCCCAGATCGCGAGATCAGCCCCGTCGCGGCAGCGTTCGGCCCGACCGAGAGAGAGCGGCTCTTGCGGGATGTCCGCAAGCTCGCCCACCCCGGACCCGCGCGGGTACCGAATGCTCGTGGGGCCTTCGACGGTTACCGCAAACCGGAGCATCGCGGCAAGCTCGATTTCGTCCTTGGGTGCCATGACAACCATGTTTGGAATGGGTCGCAGCAGAGAGATATCGAAGACCCCGTGATGCGTCGGACCGTCTTCGCCAACCAGGCCCGCGCGATCGAGGCAGAGCATGACCGGCAGGTTCATCAGGGCGACGTCATGGATGACCTGATCGACGGCGCGTTGAAGGAACGTCGAGTAGACCGCGAAGATCGGCCGGCGGCCTCCCCGGGCAAGCCCCGCTGCAAACGTCACGGCATGCTCTTCAGCGATTCCGACATCGAAAAATCGGTCAGGGAAGTCATGGGCGAAGCCGGCGAGGCCCGTTCCCTCTTTCATCGCGGCGGTGATGGCAACCACCCGCTCGTCTTCACAGGCCATCTCGATGGCGGTCTGGCCGAATACGCCCGTGTAGGACGCAGGGGATTTCACCTTCTTCACTTCGCCGGTCGAGATTTCGAACGGTCCGACCCCGTGGAACAACGGCGCCTGGTCTATCGCGGGCTTGTAGCCGCGCCCCTTTTCCGTGAGTACATGGACGAGAACGGGGCCGCGTCGGTCACGTGCAAACGTGAGCGTCCGCTCGAGCAGCTCGAAATCGTAGCCATCGATCGGCCCCATGTATTTGAACCCGAACTCTTCGAACAGCATGCCCGGCGTGAGCAGATACTTGAGACTGCCCTCGATCCTCGACAGCATGCTGAAAATGCGGGATCCGATGCCCGGGATCTGCTTCACGACATGGGCCATGTAATCTTTCGGCGTCGTGAAATACGGCTCCATGCGGAGGGAATGCAGATACCTCGACAGCGCGCCGACGTTCGGCGAAATCGACATCGCGTTGTCGTTGAGAATGACGACCATGTCGGGATGCAGATGGCCTGCATGGTTCAGCGCCTCGAACGCCATTCCCCCGGTCATCGCGCCGTCGCCGATGATTGCGACGATCTTGTGGCGCTGCGCGTTCTGGTCCCGGGCGACGGCCATTCCGAGAGCGGCTGAGATCGAGGTCGAGCTGTGCCCGGTGTCGAAGGCGTCGTGCTCGCTTTCGGTGATCTTGGGAAAACCGCTCAAGCCGCCGAGCGTGCGCAGGGTCGGGAACTGCTGCAGCCGGCCGGTCAGCATCTTGTGAACGTATGTCTGGTGGCCGACGTCGAAGATGATTTTGTCCTGGGGGGAATGGAACACCCGGTGAAGAGCCAGGGTGAGTTCGACGATGCCGAGGTTGCTGGCCAGGTGACCGCCGTTGCGGGCAACGACCTGGATGATCCGCTCCCGGATCTGGGCGCTCAACCGATGCAGCTGAGCGTGGGACAACCCTTTCAGGTCTTCCGGGGAACGGATCTGGTCGAGATCCATGTCTGCCTCCGCGCCGACGATGACATGTATACCCTCCACGAGGGCGAAGTGTGATTATACCACAGAAACACCGGCCGGAGCAAAGCGCCGGACGCCGATCAGGGCAGGGGCGGAATGAGACGAACCCTACGCGTTCAGGGCTGCGAGCAACTTGTCGATCTCGATCCCATGTGCTTCGGCGGCCTGGGCGAGGCTTTCCCCCGAGGCGATCGAGCAACCAAGGCAGTGCATGCCGAAGCCCATGAGGATATTCCCCGCTTCCGGCTTTTTTCTGAGAATTTCTCCGATGAGCATATCTGACGTTATTTTATCTGACATGTTTTTTTCTCCCGTGTCGTGGTGTGGCATCGTGTGCGTACGTTCAGAGATCATCCGGCGGAGGGGACATCCTGTCCATGACGTGGTGCTTGTCCTCGAGGGCTTTTGACTGCCCGGGCACGAAGAGGAGGACCCAGATGGTCTGGAACACGATCTTGACGTCGAGGATAATTCCATACTGGTCGAGATAATAATAATCATACCCGACCTTGTCGGTCAGACGCAGGTAGTAGCGGGAGTTAACCGCGGCCAGTCCCGTGACACCCGGCCGCACCGACAGACGCCGGCCCTGGAACTCCAGATGCTGGTTGACGAAGAAAGGCCGCTCGGGGCGGGGGCCCACGACCGACATGTCGCCGGTGAGGACCAGGAAGAACTGCGGCAGTTCGTCGAGTCCCACGCGCCGGATGAAGCGACCGAGGCGCGTCACACGGGGATCGTCTTCGGTCGAGATCTGGGGGCCCGTTCCCGCCTCGGCGCCGGTACGCATCGACCGGAACTTGATGACATCGTATTCCCTGCCATATCTCCCAACCCGTTTCTGCCTGTAAAACACGGGGCCCGGCGAGTCGAGCCGCATCAGAACGGCCGTCAGCAGCATGAGCGGCGAGGAAACGAGGATGGCGAAGATACTGAAGCAGATGTCGAAGGTCCGCTTCACCAGTCGCTGAGCTCCGGTGAGCGGAAGGGCCGAAACGGTGATCAGCGGGAGATCCTCGAGACTCGACAGGCCACTCATGCCGGCAGCCGTCGTCGGATCGCAGGCGATCCGGACGAGGAACTGATGGGGTTCGACCTTGCGGTGGTAAAAGATCTCGGCCCAAAACGCGTCGAGCCGGATGTGCGGATCCGTCACGAGGACCTCGTGGGCGTGCCGGAAAACGACTTCGGCTGCCAGCTCCCGGACCTCGTCGGGCCTGAAGATCGCCAGGAGTCGGTAGCGCACGCCGCCGCGGCGATGAAAGTGCCGTATGATCCGCTTCCCCTCCTCTTCGTTTCCGATGATGGCGATCCGTTTCAGGAGAGGAGTGGGCTTGAACCACCGCAGGACGAAGATGCGCGCGAAAAAAAGCACGAGAATCCCGACGATCGTTGAGAGGAGAATGATCGGCCTCGGGAACGTGTATGCGAGTGTCGCCATGGGTCGGTACAGCGAAATCATGAGGTTGAATGCAACGAAGGTCGAGAGCAGGGTCGCGCCGACGTGGGAAAAGATATCCGAAGCCGCCGTCAGCGACCTGATCCGGAAGACCTCGAACATGAGGCCGAATGCGGCAAACAGCGCAAACAGATACCAACGCACATCGAAATACGCATTGATATATAGCATCCGGCCTGCAACTTCGTGCAACCAGTATTTGAACACGCCGCGAAAGATCGCGTTCAGAAGAAACGCGTCGAGAAGAAGCAGGCCGATGCCGAACAGCCACTCCCCGCCGGGGGACAGCCGGAAGACGAATCGCCGCAACGAGCGACGGTCCTGGCTCACGACGCCCCACCTCCGAGCAGATCCCAGATGTGAGCCAGATGGTTTTTCTCGGCCCTGATCAAGGCCGCGACAGCCGTTCGAGCAGGCATGGAGGGCGGAAGCAGGTCGTATATCTCGTGCAGAAGAAGAATGGCATCCTTCTCATACTCGATGGCCTGCAGCAGGGCCTGATTTTCGCTGACGGGCGGCTGACGGTGGTCTCCCGCCGCGATGCGCAGCGCGCCCCCGCGTCGCAGAGCTTCAAGATACGCCATCATCTCGGGCGAAGCATAGCCGTCGGGGATCTCGAAGGGCATGGCGAGAGCCTCGCTGACAATTCGTCGGAACTCGCTCTTGTGCTCACCCTCTTCGCGTGCCAGGCGCTCGAACAACTCCCTGGAACGCGGCGTGAATGCATCCCGGCTCATCCGCTCGTAAAATTCCCGCCCACGCGTCTCGATCCGGTCCGCGAGCTCGAACAGATCCCCGGGACGGAAGACAGTCACCATGTTGGGCGCTCCATCGGCTCTTCAGCGCTTCAGCGCCAGCTCGATCTCGTTCGCCATGTCGGGCAGCGCCAGAACCCGCGTCACGGCTCCCTGTTCGAGGGCCGCCCTTGGCATCCCGTAGACAACCGACGTCGCGCGATCCTGGCTGATCGTCAGCCCGCCGACCAGTTTCAGATTCTTGAGCCCTCGAACGCCATCCTCGCCCATTCCCGTGAGGATGATGCCAAGCGCTTTTCTGCCGAAATTTTCGGCGGCCGAAAAGAAGGTCACATCGATGCACGGCGCATATCGCTCTTTCTCGGACTCGTTCGGGGTAATGACGAACTGGTACCGGCCATCCTGGTGCCGACGAAACCGTGTCTGCGCATCACCCGGGCAGATGTAGGCGACCGAACGCTGGAGGATCTCGCCGTTTGCCGCCTCCTTGACGCGAATATTGCACAGCATGTTCAGCCGCTGGGCAAACGCTCCCGTGAAGGTTCCAGGCATGTGCTGGGCAATGACGACAGGTGCGGGCAGGTTCGAAGAGATCCCTGACAGGATCTGCTGAAGCGCCGGTGGCCCGCCGGTCGACGAGCCGATCACGACGACCCAGTCGATACGCGTATCGCTCTCGGTCGCAGCCACCGGGCGCTTGGGCTGCACTTCGACGGCAGCAAACCGAGGCTGGCGCGGAAGGCTGTCTGCCGCTGCCCGGATTTTTGCCAGCAGCATTTGCTTCAGGACAAGAATATTTGACGTTATACCGGAACCAGGCTTGCCCACATAATCGAACGCACCCAGATCGAGAGCGTCGAACGTGACCTTCGCTCCGTCCTGCGTCATCGAGCTGACCATCAGTACCGGCACCGGGCAGATCCGCATGATCTCCCGCAGGGCATGCAGGCCGTCCATGATCGGCATTTCGATGTCCATCGTCACGACGTTCGGCCGCAAGCGCTGAACCTTCTCGATCGCCTCCTGGCCGTTCGATGCAGATCCGATGATCTCCATCTGCGGGTCTTCCCTGATCATGCGTTCAATGGCGGTCCGCATGAACGCGGAGTCGTCGACGATCAGCACCTTGATTTTCCTGTCAGCGCTCATGACGTCGTTCCTGTTCCCCCGGTGGAGATTTTTCTGTAACCGTATGCCCCGTTGCAATGCACCAGTCCGAACACCTCGGGCATCGGCGACAGGCTCTCGGTTTCACCGAGAAACAACATGCCGCCCGCGTTCAGGAGTCCGTGAAAGGTGCGTATCAGCATCTGCCGGAACTCTTCGTCAAAATAGATCAGCACATTCCGGCACATGATGATATCCGAGCCGGCATGGCATTTCAACCCGCCAAGATCTTTCAGATTCCTCATCTGGAAGTTGACCAGCCTTTTGATGCCCTCTCCGACACGAAATACCGCATTCTCATCGAGGCCTGTCGGAATGGGAAAATCGAATTCGTCCCGCATCTCGCCACTCTGCCGTCGGAACGATCGGGCACCGTATTCCCCCGCGCATGCATGTTCGAGAAGGCGTCTGTTAATGTCCGTTGCCGTGATCTCGACATGCATGTTGCCGTCTTTCCGGCGCAACCAGTCCGCGATATAGGCAAGCGAGTATGCCTCTTCCCCGGTCGCACACGCCGCGCTCCAGATGCGCACGGTATCGATGCCCTGCCTTTGCCTCTCCGCCATCAGCGCCGGAAGAAACGTATGGGCGAGATATCGGAACTGGCCGGGATTCCGGAAGAAAAAACTTTCTCCGATCGTGATGCGGGACATCAGATCATCCCTGAGATGACTCCCGATCGCGCTGAACAAAAGATCCAAATACTCGTCCATCGAGTTCAGGCCGAGATCACGGATATGCCGGCTGATTTTTTCATCCAGGCCGCTCGGAGAAATCCTGGACAGGAGAATACCGGCATAATCCCGGATGAAATCGGAAAGGGCGGCCCTATGCTGCGGCGTGATGCGGATCATGCCTTGTGATACGGCTCGCCGGCAAGGATGCTCAATCCGCGATACAACTGCTCGGCCAGAACGAGCAAAGCCAGCTGGTGATTCAACGTGAAGGAAGAAAGCGCCAGCTTCTCGTGGGCAGCCGCCTTGATATCCGCTGCCAAGCCTGCCGATGGGCCGAGACAGATCACCAGCTTGTTCAGCCCCGACCTTAGGGTTTCGGAAATCCAGCCGGCGAATTTGATTGAATCGAGGGTCTTCCCGTGCTCATCCAGCGCCACGATCCGCTCCGCGTTCTCGATGCGGCGCCGCATTTCAGCCTCGTCGCGGCAGTGGATGACGCTGACCCCGAGCCTGCCCCGGCATCTTCCGAGGTATTCGTCGACAAGCTCACGGTATGGCTTATCCGTGTATTTTCCGACCATCAGGATTTCTACACGCACGTCATCCTCCGAAGGTCGGCGCGTCGGAAAACTCGAATCGTTTCTGGGAAGGCTGCGTCACCGCTCCGGGGCTCCGCGGCGTCTTCCGCCGGGCAGATGTCGGCGCGCACGCGCACGTTTCCGTCGCCGCATCCTGGGTTGCGATCGTCAGACCGGCGCCTGCCATCATCGGGAGGGCAAGCAAGGGATCCACGTTTTCGCGCACCAGGCGCGGCGTGTTGGCTTCCTGGCTGACGTGAACGAGCACAAGGTGTCGCAACGGCTTCTGGAGGCGCGTCAGCACCCCTCGCACCCCCGCGTTCGGCAGATGGCCGGTCCGGCCCCTGATGCGGCGTTTCAGCCAGTCGGGATACGAGCAGGTCGATAGCATCTCCTCGTCGTAGTTGCTTTCGAGACACAGCAGATCGGAGCAGGTCAGATGCGCCATCGCAACGGGCGTCAGATGGCCGAGATCGGTCGCCACGGCCAGCGAGAGTCCCCCGGCCTCGAACCTGAATCCGACAGGTTCGACAGCGTCATGGGGAACCGGAAACGTCCAGACGCGAAGGCCGGCAAATTCGAATTCCCTGTCCGTCGGAAGCCGGACGGCATGTTTCACCTCGAGCCCCTTGCGCTCGATTGCCGCGAGTGTCCCGCGTGTCGCGAAAATGGGCAGCTCTTCACGTTTTCCCAGGAGCACACGAAGCCCTTTCACGTGGTCTTCGTGGTCATGGGTGATGAACAGGCCGTTCAGGTCGTCAAGCGTTATGCCGAGCGCCTCGAGGCCCTGGACGATTCGCCTGCAGCTCAACCCGGCATCCAGCAGGAAACGGCGCTGCCCAAACCCGATCACGGCGGCGTTTCCCTGACTGCCGGAACCCAGGAACGTGACGGTGATCATTCGACGAACCTCACGATCTGCCGGCAGGTCCGGACTCTCGAGATGAAGGTGTTCATGGATGGGACAAGTATGCACCGAATGGCTCAATTTTTCCAGTGGGGTTTTACGGTTGTCGAAAGGCCGCGCCGCCTTGCCCTTCAGCTTTGACGCTCCTGGGAATCGTGCATAGTGCACGACTTTTTCAGGAAACGCCGTGCGTTTCCTCGCCGCGGAGGCGCCTGAAACTCTTCGGAAGCGCCGAGACGACATCACTGATGCACATCGCATCCGGCCCGAATTCGCCCCGGGCGACATCAGCAGCGTCGGAGTGCAGATACACGCCGACGATCGCAGCGTGGAGCGCGGAAAGTCCCTGGGCCATCAATCCGCCGATCAGCCCCGACAGCACGTCGCCGGCCCCGCCGCGGGCAAGCCCGGAGTTCGGCCTGCTGCAGATGTAGGCCCGGCCGTCCGGCGCCGCAATGACGGTCGTCGCCGACTTGAGAACGAGAACGCACGACATCAGTCCCGCGAACTCACGCGCGACACCGATCATGTCTTCCTGAATCGAGGCGATTGTCCGTCCCGTCATCCGTGCCATTTCGCCGACGTGGGGCGTCAAAACCATGTCGGGACCGTGCTTTTTCAGCTTCGCGAGATCGACGGGGTCGGGTAGTGCATCCGCATCGAGAACGATGCCGCCGGCCCAGGCATCGATCAGGGCGTTCATCGAGGCCTTCGCCGATGGAGACCGTCCCCATCCTGGCCCGGCAACCACGGCCGCATATCGTCCAACAAATCCTCGGACCTCTTCCGCCTCGAGCGCGAATCCACCATCTTTGTCACCGAACGGGCGCACGATGATTTCAGGCGGAACCGGGCATGTCACCTGACGCGCGATACTGGCGGGGAGTCCGAGGGTGACCAGACCGGCTCCAGACCTCAGCCCGCTCTGGGCCGCGAGAACGCCCGCTCCCTGGTATGTCTCGGAACCGCCGAGAATCAGCAGATGCCCAAACGCGTTTTTGTGGGCAGACTCACGCCTGGCAGGCAGGAGCGCAGCCGCCAAGTCGTGGGTGACGAGAAAATGCGACGCGGAAACCGTTTCGAACGAGATCTGCGGCAACCCGATGTCGGCCACCCAGACTTCTCCGACGATGTCCCGGCCCGGATACAGGAACATGCCGAGTTTCGGCGCCCCCAGTGTGATCGTGCTGTTGGCGCGGATAGCCGGGTCAGACAGGCGGCCGGTGGTAGCGTCAAGCCCCGACGGAACATCGATCGCGGCGCACCAGACATGACTCTGGTTGATGGTTCGCACCACTTCGCGCAGGTAGCCATTGATGTTCCCGGTGAAGCCGGTACCGAAAATGGCGTCTATGACCACGTCCGAGAAATTCAGCGTCACGCGGAGTCTGTCGAGATCCTCCGTGTCGGTCATGACAACGGGTTGGCCGCCGGAAGCCATGAAGACGGTGAGATTATTCGTCGCATCCGGAGAGAGTTCGTCCATTCTCGAGGTCAGGAACACCTCGACGGGTACGCCGGCATTCAGCAGGTGCCGCGCAACGACAAGGCCGTCGCCGCCGTTGTTCCCGCGACCGCAGACGATGGTGAATCGCTTTCCCCTGAGCCCCGAGAGGTTCTTTTCGAGCGTGAACAGGATCTTCAGCCCGGCATTCTCCATCAGGACAAGGCTTGGAATGCCAATTTTCTCGATCGCATGACGATCGATCTCACGCATCTCACTCGCTGTCACAAGCCTCATCACGCACCCTCCCGATTCTCAGGTGCCTGAAGTATACCATGCCGCCTACGCCCGCAGTATTCGCAGAGGCACAGAGACTCTTTCACCACAAAAACACGAAGGCGCCAAGATATGGCCGTCACTCATCTTGTGTCTTTGTGACGCCGTGGAAAAAGATCTCCGACGGCCTGTTCGTCCTGGAAAGCGGTTTCCCACCGTTTCGGCGAGAACGTCAGAAAATGGCGCCGAGGCCGAAAATGAGGGGTTTCCAGTCGTAGAAGTCGGTATAGGAACTCTTGGTCTGAGCGCCCAGGTCGGCCCAGAAGCCGCGGTGCGACTTGTACCGCCAGCCGATTGAAAAGACGTCGCCGTTGTAATCGACGAGGAAACGGCCGCGATATCCGCGTTCACCGGCCTTCGCCGGCGGATACTCGGCTCCGGCGAGAAGGCACAAAGCCTTCGGCTCGCGACGGCCGCGGTCATACGAGCCGTAATTGGCAACGCCCGAACCGGGGTTTCCCCCGAAGTTCCAGCCAAGGCCGAAGCCGCCGAACGTCAGAAACATCGTGTGATAATTGTTCGAATTCGTGTCGAGCACCATACCCACGGCCGTCTCGGCGAATTCACCGGTTCCGAAGGCCGGAAGTCGGAACTTCAGGTTGATCGTGGCGTCGGGATCGATATCGTCAACGCCCCTGCGCGAATCCATCGCCTTCTGAACGCCAAGCTCGAAGTCGCGCAATGGGGAAAAGCCGAACGCCAGGTTCGTCAGCGAGCGCTCGGTCTTCGTCCCGGGAACCTGATACAGGCGCGTGTGCGCGGCGAGCTCGACCCCACCCTGCCTGATCGTCGTTCCTGACGGCGCCTGGATGTAGCCCGAAGGGCCTTGAAGCGTCAGATCGGCCGAAGCGGTCGAGACTGCCACAAGAAAAACGAACAGAAGTGCAACGATCGAACGGGAGCGCATCACAGAGACTGATCGCCTCCATCAGCCGGATTTTCCGCGAGAAACCGCTTGTGGCATTCCCAGAAGTTCTGGCAGTAGGTGCAGCAGTTCCGGCGGTCCATGCATCGCTCGCCCCGGTACCAGTTGATCTTGCAGGTCGGGAAATATTTGCAGCGCCAGCAGCAATGCCAGTTGATTTTGAGGAAATTGCGCCGTTTGATCTCCTCGATGATCAGCGCCATCGAGATGACGTTGCGCTCGAGGCCGGGATTCTGCATCAATTGGTTGAATTCGGCGATCTCCTCATCGTTCCCGTACAGGTTCACGATGAAGATCTCTTCGGCAAAAACGGGCAGATATTCGTCACTCATACGTTTTCACGATGCATCCGGCATTCAGCCAGAGATACCACGAATCTAGTATCGACCGCCGAGCACGTATTCTTGAGGGAAAAAAGCCGGTTCAGCGCGGCAAACCGACCGTCCGGACGCCATCCATGGTAACCACGAGCACCGCCGAGCGAGAAACGATCGGGTGCATGCTGAGAATACCCGATGGGAACGGGCCGCCGACGGCAACTGGGGTTCCTCCCTGGGATGAAAGCTGAAAGATCGTGTTTTCACCGGTTATCCAGAGGTTCTGATCCCACGCAAGCCCACGCACGCGCCCGGAGATGGAACCGATTTTCGAGACGCTGCGACCGGCATAGGTAAAGATGGAACCATTCGAAAGCCCGATATACAACCGCCCTTCGCCGGCGACGGATGCGGTCGCCTTGAGATCCGGTCCGGGTTCTCCGGGGTAAAACGTGATGGCCCATCGACCGGATTGATCCTGTTCGAGAACGCCGCGGTCGGTCACGACGAGGGGGCGATCCTCAAGAGTCTGAACGAATCGGGCTTCTCTGAAGAAATCTTCGGGAATGCGGCCCGCCGGCTCCGTCTTTCCGCCGATGTCGACGCGCACGAGCCATCCGCCCTTTTTCAGCAGCAGCAGACCGTTCCCGCTTCCGGTCGCGGAAACTAGCTCTGCGGCCTGAGCCGGCGCGAGAAGCGGGCTGGGCCGGCCGCCTTCGAGTGACATGATGCCGAGAATCCAGGAGTAGAGATAGGATTTTCCGTTCAGCCGCCAGAGAGCGACGATCTGATCGTCACCGAGCGCCCCGTTCGACCGGTTGAGGCTTTCCCAGCGGCCGTTATCGAAGAACCACAAGCCGTCGTTCGTCGTGCCGATCCACACCCGAGTCCCGTCCCACAACGCGCAGGAGGCGGAAGGACCGCGCAGAGACGCGGGAAGGGGGACCATTCCAAAAACGGGGTCTGAAGCGGCCTGGACCGCCGCCGGAGACTGCGATACGATCTGGGGTTGGGGCGGCGTGGGGGCGCTCACCTGGGGAGTCGACGGCAGGACGACCGGCACAGCCGTGGAAGCTGTCGGGACATCCGGGGCATACGTTCCCACCGAGGGAATGATCGGCTGAACGGGAGCGGCGGCAGGCAGTGCCACCGATGCAGGCGTGGTCGGTGTCATGTTCGCCAGAGGTGCTGCAGGAGCGGCTACGGTGGGTAACCCCTGAAATCCGTGAAGCAGGATGCGCTTCGGACCGACTGTCGCGACGAACTCGCCGTTGATCGCAAGGACGCGTTGGCCGAGGTCGCCGCTCAGTTTTTCGAACCGGCCGTCGCGGTATCGGAACAGTCCCTCTTCGGAGCATACCAGCAGAGCATCTCCAACCATCACCATGTCTCGGATGACCTTTGGCTCGCCCGGCGAGAGCGTCGTCCAGACCCAGTCCCTGCCGTTCTTGAAGCCGGCTGCGAGACCGTTGTCGGTTCCCACATAGATCGCCGAGCGATCGGCGGCGAGGGCGGTGACGGCGCGCCCGTCCAGGAGCTGGAGCCGGACCGGTTCGAAGTTCGTGCCGTCGCCCTTGAGAAGCCCCCGCTCATGAGCGACCCAGAGCTCTCCGTCGAGCCATCCGAAGCCGACCGGGGTCAGGCCCTGGGTGCCGAGAAGCACGACCGCGAGGCGGTTGCGGCCTTTCAGCAGGCCATGGCCGACAGTTCCGATGAGATGGCCCCCGTCGCTCGTCGGAGCTACTCGGTTCATCAGGTCGACGGGAAGAGCGGTTCCCTCGTAAAGCGGCGTCACGCCGCCGGCCACATCGATAGCGAACGCTCCGCCGTACCCGGCGACGATCAGGCGTCCGTCGTCGGCCAGGAGATGCCGCGCATAAAATTCGGCCGGCAGGCCGTTCACGGCCGATGCAAGGCCGGTCGCGGGATCGATCTGCGCGACCCCGCCGTCTCCGCCGACGAACAGGCTGCCGTTCCACCAGGCCGCGGTCGTCACATTCGCAAAGCCGCCGAGCCGATACTCGACGGTCCGGCTGACGCTGCCGGCCATTCCTGCCGGAGCACCGGCCTGCGTCGTCTGGAGAACCAGGTCTGTGCGCGGCTGCAGCAGCAGGATACCCGCGATGAAGGCGATGACGATCGCCCCGAACAGAATCTCGGGGGTTAAAGCCCAACTGCGGCGCCGCAGGATCTCGTCTTTCGCCTTCAACTCGGCGATCTCTCCGGAGATCGCCATCAGCCGCTCACGGCCGGGGCTTTGCGTCTCGGCTGTTTCTTTCTGCGATCCGACTTCGGTGAAAAGAACGGCCCGTCGGCGCTCGAGAGACTTTATCCTGACGGTGAGACCACCGATCTCCCACCAGCGGCGGAGTTCGGCAACGGCCCACACCAGGCCGTCGACAAGGTGGCCGAGCAGGCGGCCCGGAAGCCAGGCACGTGAAATCGAACCGATCTCGAACAACGGTTCGCCACAATGCCGGCAGTATTCAGCGATCGGGAAGTTCGCCTGCTGACAACGGGAGCAAACCTTCGGGCTCTGTTCCATCACGCCTCCTGCAACCTTTTAGAGATACTCGGGAATGACCTGGGTCGAGGACGAGCGCCTGTCTTCGATCTTCAGAATCGGTTTACTCTGTCTGATCTCACGATATTTCGTGATCGTGCCGAACGGCACCAGTTCGACCTCCGCCCGCTGGCCGAACGTGTCGGACAGGCTCCTGGTAATGATCTCGCGGGAGTCGTGCGCGCCGTATTCCTCGGCCGTCACCCGGATGCGGTCGTCTTCGATGACGACGCGATAATCGCCGAACAGGCCATGCGAGAAGATCGCTTCCTCGAAATGACGCACGCCCAGCCGCCGGCCGTTCAGGACGACGGTCAGCTCCCATCGTCCGTGCGGCTCGATGCTGACGGCAAAACCGTAGGGGCAGGAACTGTCCGAGATGGTCACGAAGTCGTCGAGCAGGTATCGCACGAGCGGGGAACTCTTCTTGAGGAGGTTCGTATAGGCGAAACGGCCTTCTCCGCGCGTGCCGACGCAGTTCAGGCGCTCATCGAAAATCTCCGGATGGTAGATCGGCAGAACGTGTTTCTCGCCGCACGGGCACGGAAGGGAGAAGAAGCCCTCGACGCATGCATAGACATCGATATGTTTGAAACCGAACTCCTTCGTCATGGCCCTGCTGCGGGAAGCGGCGCACAACTCCGCCGTCGAGAGCGTCAGCTTCAGGTGTTCCAGAAGCCTGGGATACTGGTCGGGAGTGTCTTCCTTTACGATGCGCATCCAGGAGAGGATGTCGATCGGGGTCCCGGTGAGCACCGCCGGCCGCAGGCGCCGGAGGGCTCTCGCCATGCGTTCGGGCGTGGCGATCGTCGAGCGGGTCCCGACGTTGGCGACGAGGCCGCCGAGGCTTCCGAGCAAGTCGCCGAAGGTCATTCCGGCGACCGTGAAGCCGAACGTGAGGCCGTTCACGACGGCCCGGTTCTCGGCAAGAATGCCGTCCATGAGACCGATATACGGCGTGATCCGGGCAAGCGCACGGCCGCCGTGAAACTCGCGCGTGGTGAAGAAGGAGGGGGTCGGATACCCCGTCGATCCCGTCGTCTCACCGTACAGGGACACCTGATCACGCATCGCATCGGCGAGAACGTCATACGGATCGGCGCTTCCGAGTTCTTTCTTCAACGTGAGCGGAAGGCTTTCGAACTCGGCGGGGGGGCGGCCGTAGAGGCGGCGGTAGAACGCCGTCTGTTCGAATGCGTATCGGGCCATTCCGAGCGGGGTTTTCGCCGCCAGCCGCATCGCGACGAGAAACAGGTCGCGACGCAGACGGTTCCATATTCCACCGTATACTTCTGTCATCGACCCGCTCATCCCGACCTCCTCTTCCCGTATCTCGGCAGCCGGCCCGAACCGAAATTTCCTGGCCCCGGACCGGCAAACCGGGATGCATTTTCCGCAACTCATGCACGATGTCCGGTCGGCGAAGCCGTCGAACTCACGCGAGACTCCCATCGGACAGGCAGACTCACAAGCCCCGCAGCCACTGCACACCGACCGTCTGTGTTCGATAC
>JAGOCE010000443.1 GCA_017998915.1 Candidatus Ozemibacteraceae bacterium | reverse complement strand
CAAGAAGGAAGAGAAGGACGAGATCGGCGTGGTCACCGGCCTCGCCTGGACCGAAGTCGGCGGGACGATCCTGCCGATCGAAGTGGCGGTGATGCCCGGCCGCGGAAAGATCATTCTCACCGGCTCCCTCGGCAATGTCATGAAAGAGTCCGTCCACGCGGGCATCTCGTATCTGAGAAGCCATGCGCCGGAGTTGAAGATGCGCCCGATCGACTACGAGAAGATCGATCTGCACGTCCACTTCCCCGAGGGCGGCGTTCCGAAGGATGGTCCGTCCGCCGGGATAGCTATAGCCACTGCTATATATTCTGCGCTGAACGAAGTGCCCGTGAGCAAGGACGTTGCGATGACGGGCGAGATTACCCTTCGCGGCAAGGTGCTTCCGGTCGGCGGAATCAAGGAAAAACTCCTCGCGGCCCACAGACATAATATTCACAATATTATACTGTCGGTCGAGAACGAAAAGGATCTGACCGAGATTCCCGAAGAGATCCGGAACGTCATGAACATCACCCGGGTCAAGGAAGCATCGGAAGTCCTCAAGCTTGCCCTGCGCGGCGAACCCAAGACCACGCCGCTCGAGTTTCCCGACTGGCCGTTCGGAGGCCCGTCGGGAAAGAAAAAGCGGCTGAAGGACCTCGGCCGTGAGAAACACGAGATCGCGATCAAGAAAACACGCAAGAAGCGGAGCGCAAGGGTATGACCGTCAAAGTCACTTCCGCCGTCTTCAACGCATGCGTGACGAGTAAGGATGCGTTGCCGACGGACGGCCTTCCTGTCATCGCCCTCGTCGGTCGGAGCAACGTTGGAAAATCGTCGCTCATCAACACGCTCGCCGGCCGCCGGGAGCTCGCGAAGACGAGTTCGACTCCCGGGAAAACACTCACCATCAACTTCTATCAGTTCAACGAGGCGTTCTACATCGTCGATCTGCCCGGTTACGGATATGCGAAAGCCTCGAAGATCACGAGAGAGCGCATTCAGAAGATGATGGACGAGTTTTTCGAGGCGTGCCCGACGCTCAAGGCTGTCGTGCAGATCATCGATCTCAGGCACGCCCCGAGCTCGCTCGACAAGCAGATGTTCAAATGGATCCAGGACCAGAGCTTCAACTACCTGGCCATTCTCAACAAGGCAGACAAGCTTTCGACGCAGCAGCAGCTTCGCATGTTCCGCCAGGTCGTGCGTGACCTTCACACGGATGGCCCCGGCATTGTCTTTTCCGCGCAGACCGGCCAGGGAAAGGACGACGTGCTCGAAGCCTTTGTCCGACTTGCGGCCGGCGAAGAAATCCAACGGTCCGTCTCGAAGTCACGCCGCACCGAACGTCAGGGCGATAGCGGCAGACGCGGGCGGCGTGACCGCAGACCCGGGCAGACGCCCGCACAGCCGGCAGGACAGGCCGAACCACCGAAACCAGCATCTGGCGAAGCCCCGCAGGCGGAACAGGCGCAGCCTCCTGTCTCCGGCGATCAACAGCAACAGCAGGGGCAGGGCCGTCAGCGGCCGCAGGGTCCGCGGCGTGACGGCGGCAATCAGCAGGGGCAACAACGACGACGGGATCGAAACCGCAGGAATGCAGGTCAGAAAACCGAGGGGCGGGATAAGGCCCCGCAACGTCCAAACGATATGAAACCAGAGGGAGGAGAATCAAAATGAGCAGGATGACGACCGCAACAGCCGCCCTGGCAGTAATGGCACTTGTTGGACTTTTTCAGCCGTGCGATGCGTTCGCCGCGTCCACGGTGCTGCTCGAGGCATCACGCCTCGTGAAATCGGCTGACGGACTTGCCGACACGGCGCCCGACGAGGCCGGGAACATGTATCGAAAGGCGTTCCAGGCAGCCCTTTCGCTGACAACGCCCGCGAGCGGAAAGCGCCAGCGGGAAGAGGCGCTCGCCCTCGCCACTCGCTGCATTCATCCCGATCTATTCCAGGAACTCCGGATTGCGATCGACACCTATCTTTCCCTGTATCCCCGCGGCCGCCATGCATGCGATGTCCAGATGCGCAAGGCGCTGATCGAATATGCCGACGGAAACCCGGCGGAAGCCGAAGCGGCTCTCACGGCCGCGAAATCCCTCGCGAGAGGGGCGAAGCGTGTGAAGCTCGAAGCCCTCCAGCTTGATGGGCACCTGACGGCACACATGTACCGGTCAGCCGAAACGGCCCTCTCCGAGATGCCGACACGGAACCGCACGATCCGCCGCGACAAGAAGCGGTTCAAGAAAGGGTCCGAGCTCGTCGCCGAGGCGCTCGACCAGGTTCGCGACGGGAAACTGACCGGCGACAGCGCTATCCGCGCGCTCGACGAAGCCATCGAAGCCGGATATTTCGGCGCGGCCGCTCCCGCCGCCGAGATGGAACTCTCGACGGCGCTCGATCGGAAACAGCCGGCATACCACCGCTGCGAAGTAAACTTCATGGATCAGGTGCGGGAGCATCGCCACCATCTCGCTCCGAACCAGCGGCTCGACCGGATGGTCGCGTTCCTGAACGAGTATCCGCAAGCCGACGAGGAACTCCGCGGTCGCGCGATGTTCCAGGCCGCGGCCGTCTGCCGGTATGAACTGAGAGATGCCGCCCGCGCGGCCACGTTCATGGAGGAACTCCAGTCGCTCGAAACCTGGAAGGAACGCGTTGCCATCGAACGACTTCTCGACGTCATGACCCCGGAAAACCTTGACAAGGCCGAGTTTCGCTCCGCCGTTCGCACCCTCATCATCGATCATGCGAAGTCATTTCCCTACGACAACGGCATTCTGCCGGTCGTGACCATCGATGTGCTCACGGAACTCGACGCGCTCAGCGCAACCATCACCGAAGCCAAGTCGGATCTCGGCTCGCTTCTCGAGACGTTCAAAAGCACCCTCACCGTTCGCGGCATCCCGATGCAGGCGATCTACCTCGCCGCGTGCGACAACCGTATGCGCGCCTGGGAGGAGATCGAGAATGCCGGAAAAAGCGTCGACGAGCGCGAGAAAAAAATGATGAGCGATATTCTTCGGCCGTTCTTCCTGATGACGTCGCCCACCGACAGGCTGCTGATCTCGGCTCTTGCTTTGTATGATCGGTTCCCCATCAAGGCCGTCGACTCCCTTCTGGTCTATCTGACCAAACGACCGGATTCCCTGAAGTCCCAGCATGCGCTGGCTCTGCTGGCCGATCTGTACAAGCAGCACGGTGATTACATCGAAGCCCAGTCCGTCTGGAGCACCCTCCGAAAGTTCTACCCGAAATCGCTCTGGACCAAATGAAGCGGGAGTAGATCATGAAACGGTTTCTTTCCCTGACGGCGATGTTCGTCGCCCTGTCTGTAACCCTGCATGCGGAAGGCCTGTTCGAATACAACGGCCTGTTCC